>JAQSYC010000090.1 GCA_029256345.1 Clostridia bacterium
TGTTTGTTCCATATTGAGATGATAGTAGGTCTTATTAAGCTTTAAGAACTTAAGAATCTCGTGTTTCTCGCGGGCAAAAGCTTTAACCAGTCTTACCCCTGCTATGTTTTCTTGGGCAGTTGTATTAATCAGAGCAGTTTGGTCACTGATTTTGCCATAACACATGCCAAAACGTCTCTCGAGGATTATGGCAATACTGCCAATGGGAATCATAATAACTAAACAGGCTATTGCGAGTCTATAATCAAGAGTAAATAAAATTACGGTACTTATGATAAAGTAGATGATATTTTCAATGAATAGCCTCAGTCCAAATCCTATAGTCTGCCAAATGTTTTCTATATCTTCTCCAAGACGGGTCATCAGTTCACCCGTGTTGGTCTGATCAAAATAGGAAAACTCAAAAGATTGAAGATGCTGAAAAAGTTCATTTTTTAAATCTTCATGAGTTTTGACCCCGATCACATTATAAAGATAATCTTTGATAAAGATGAGAAGTGGCTTCAAAAGAGAAATCACCAGCATCCCAATAAGGAGCGGCATAACAAGCTGGGTTTTGCCCTTTGTGATGCCATCATCTATTAAGATCATTTGAATATAGGGCAGAAGATTATCAAGTGCTATCACAATCAGCATAGATAATGAACTAATCAACAGTATAAGCGGGTATTTGCAAACATATTTAAGTATTCTAAGCACGGTACGTCCTCCTTTAAATATAAAGCACTCTACAAGCGCACAGGATATAAAAAACATATCATTATGCAACAAAAAAGGTAAAGTGTAAGTTTTGAGTGTGACAAATAGACATAAAAAGGTCAAGACAATAGCCGGCGACCTAAAGAGGCAGGGCTATTGTAAGGGATATATTTGATTGTATGATGAACATATAAAATATCTCTAAACATTTATTCCTACCTCCTTTCAGAATATTTCAACATGAGGCTATTATATATAATTGGACATATAATTGTCAAGCAAAAGAAAAATTTTATAGCTTTTTGATAGCATATGGTTTGAAAGAATGATAGAATTGTCTGTAAATAAAGCTAAGAAAAGGAGTTGATAGAGTTGACACTTGAACTCATAAGAGCTTCAGAGGAATTGGAAGAGCAGTATAATGATTTTATCTTTGAATGGGAAGCATATGGTGAGGATATCATTCCCTATGCTGTGAGATTATTGGATAAGGATTACAAATCTTGGCTTGAGTATACCTATAGTATCGAAAACAAGGAGACTTGTCCACGGCATTTGGTGCCTGCCCATACTTATTTTTTGGTTTGTAATAACAAAAGAATTTTTGGAGCGATCAATATCAGACATTGTTTGAATGAATATTTGTTTCAGTTTGGCGGACATATTGGATATGGCATACGTCCATCGGAAAGAGGAAAGGGATATGCCTCTTTGATGTTAGGGATGGCTTTGCCTATAGCGAAAAAGTTAGAAATTGACGAAGTATTAGTAACGTGCGATAAAAACAATACAGCCTCTGCTAAAACGATTATAAAAAATGGGGGCATTTTAGAAAATGAAGTAACGGAAGAGGAAGAAATCGTTCAAAGGTATTGGATAAGGTAAAAAGATTTTTTGGGTTTATGTTTAGAAAATAAGAATAACAATGGGGGATGAGTATGCCAGATATGTTGGTCAAGTTATATGATTTAAAAGAACAAAGCAGTGAGATCAAGGAACTTGAGAATAAGGGGATTTATATCAAGAGGGTTTTGGCACCGGATAGACATAGAGTTATAGCGTATGTTAAGGACACATTTGATGAAAATTGGGCGAGCGAATGTGAAGGAGCCTTCTCAAACCAGCCTATTTCTTGTTTTATTGCTGTGAAAGATAAAAAAGTGATTGGTTTTGCATGTTATGAGGTCACCGCAAAAAACTTCTTTGGTCCTACAGGTGTATCTGAGGGTTATAGAGGTCATGGCATAGGAAAAATTCTTCTTATTCAGTGTCTGCTTGCGATGAAAGAAGGCGGTTATGGGTATGCTATTATTGGCGGTGCTGAGGAAGCCATTAACTTTTACAAAAAAACTGTAGGAGCCATTGTCATTGAAGATTCAGTACCAGGCCTATATAAAAGTTTGATTGAAATGACGGGATGACTCATGGCAAAGAAAGCGTATAAAAGCAAGGAGAGAACTGGATGGATACTTATAATAAACGGGCTGAAAAGCAGCTGAAGAAGTGGAAAGAAAAATGCTATAAAAAACCTTCTCTAATAGACAAAACAGCTAAAGAAGCACAAAATAAAGTGAATGAGCTTTTACCTAAAAAGTATCATCAAATGATGACAGAAGCTATTAAAAATATGACAAGAATCGTGTTAGCAGGGTCTAAATATACGACGGGCAGACCCTATGAAAATCTCTTATTGATCGAAAAAGATGATTTTCTAAAAGAAAAAACAAAAAGCTATAGCAAAGTCGCTATGGTAGAAGGCGCAGGAACGGGGGCAGGAGGTATTTTTTTAGGTATTGCTGATTTTCCACTGCTTCTTAGTATTAAAATAAAATTGTTATATGAAATAGCTGCCATCTATGGATTTGATACAGCAGATTACAGAGAGCGGCTTTATATCCTGCATATTTTTCAACTAGCCTTTTCGAGTAAAGAAAAGACAAAGGAAGTACTTGCTCATATGGAAAACTGGGATGATTATGTAAAAATATTGCCTCAGGACCTAGGCGAATTTGACTGGAAGACCTTTCAGCAAGAGTACAGAGATTACATTGATTTAGCCAAGCTTTTACAATTAGTGCCAGGAATTGGAGCCGTAGTGGGTGCTTATGTTAATGCCAAATTCATTAATAGATTAAGTCTTACAGCGATGTATGCCTATCATATGAGGATACTAAGCAAAGGGATTGAATAAAAATGGAACTATTTACAATAGGACACTCTAATTATTCAGTAGATGAATTAGTTGACAGATTAAAATGTTATGCTATAAACTGTGTAGTTGATATCAGGGGAACCCCTTATTCTAAATATAATATACAGTTTAATAAAGAGGTTATTAGAGAAACGCTTAGGCATAAAGGGTATGTGTATATCTACATGGGAAAAGAGTTTGCAGCCCAAAGGCAAGACAAAACCCTCTATACAGAAGAGGGTTTTGCTGATTTTGAGAAAGTCGTTTTTGATAAGGATTTTTTGAAAGGAATAGAACGGCTAAAAATAGGATGTAAAAAGGGTTATAGGATAGCCTTAATGGGGGCGATGCAGGATCCTATAAGGTGCCATCGCTGTATTTTATTGGGAAGAGCATTGGAAGAGGCAGGATTTCATCTGAGGCATATATTAGATGATTATACGCTGGCATCACAAGAGGAGATGGAAGAGAGGCTTCTTGAAAAGTATGAGTATAATAGTGGTCAGTTAATGTTGGGCTCTCTAGAAGGAAAAACGCTTTCAAGACAAGATATCCTAAAGGAATGTTATAGAAAAAGCAATAGAGAAATCGGCTACAGAGTGGAAAAAATTGAAAGAGAAGAAAAAGCATAAATGGTATTCACTGCCCTATAACTATTGTATACTATATAAAAACAGATAGGACACTAATAGCGAGCAGGTGATACCATTGATAAACATCTCGGAGCATTTAGAAGAGAAGATAAGATCGATTCCAGCCAAACCTGGAGTATACCAAATGAAAGATGCAAAGGGTAATATTATCTATATTGGAAAAAGTAAGACCTTAAGGACACGGGTAAGGTCTTATTTTGTTGCGGATCACAAGTGGGAAAAAATTAAGAGGATGGTTGGCCATATTCAGGACATAGAGATTATTGTGACAGATACCCACCTAGAGGCACAACTGCTGGAATGTGAACTGATTAAGAGAATAAAACCCATGTATAATGCTCAATTTAAAAATGATCAAAAGTATAAATATTTGAGGATAGAGGAGAACTGCAGGAACAAACTTATATCGATAGTAGATGAAAAAGATGGGGAGAACTGCTTTGGTCCTTATAAAAGCAGACAAATTCTATTGGATTTAATCAAGTTTTTTGAAAACATTTATCCCTTATCTAAGATAGACGATACTTACAGCTTTACATATCATATTTTACCATTACCTATAACGCCAGAAGCGTTTGAGGAAAATAAAAGGTGTCTTTTTGAGATACTTATAAATCGAGAAGAAATGCAGCTTTTTTTAAATGAAATGGCATGTAAGATGAGGAGAGCAGCAGAGGACTTTAGATTTGAAACAGCTTCTATGTATAGGGATATAATGGGACATATTAAGTATTTGCATTATGCCCATATAAAAAAAGCCTCAGTGTTAACAACGCAAAAGATTTTGATGGGAGAGAAGCTAGAGGACGGTTACAAAATCTTTTATATTTCCCATGGAACTATCATTTTTAAGAAGAAATACAAAAGGTTGAGTACGGAAAGCGTCAAAAAGTTTTTAAATCAATCGGTAAGAGCCGAACAAATAGGCATACCGATAAAAAATGGAAAAAGTCATCTGGATTTTGAGGCCATTATTTATACTGAACTACAAGATCAAAAATTAAAGATAATATGGGTATTAGATGATAGTAATAGAACTGAGTTAGAGGCGTTTATAAATCGACTGCGCACCTTATAGAAACAAATTTAATGAACATAGAGTTAAAGGGTTAGAGGTATATTGCTTTGAATGAGTTAGATAAGCATAAATAACATCAAAAAAAAAATTAGATAACATCTTTGCCAAAAATTTTAATAAAAACTTTTATTTTTTGTTATTTTATGATATATTTTATTGTAATAGATTATAAAAAAATGATGAATTATGTTGGAGCTAGAGGGTGGACATAAGCTATCAAATTAGTCTTGGTAAAGTTATTAAAATTTATTAGAAAACAGGAGAAAAATATGAAAAAAAATTTGGGGACAAGAAATACAAAGCTTATAAAAAATACAAAGCTTATAAGAAAATATCAAATCAGCCTTATTATAAGTGCATTTATATTTGCAGGTGTTATATTTGCAGTGAATAGTAAGATGCACGAAGTCGAACAAAAAATCATTCGCTTAACAGAAGAAGATGCCAAAGTACAACAGATAGCAGAACTACAAAAAAAATATTTAGAGATGAATGTCATTGTTTCTGAGTTTGTATCCTTTGGAGAAACTAAAACGGTTGACTTATACAATCAATTGTTTGAAGAAATTAAAAAAGACCAGAACAATTTAATAGCTACCCTCTCTGACGAAGAGACCAGAAGAAAAATCGAGTTGACAACAGGCAGAACAGATATGCTAAAAAGTATTTTTGAAGAACAAATTGTTTTTGGTGTTGCCAGAAATTTAAGAGGCATGTATATTCCAGCTAGAAAAGAATATGTAACGATCAATACTGAGATTATCAGTATGTACAATCAGATTATTGAAAAGTTTAATCAGGATAAAGAAAGTGCCAATACAAATTTATATAGCATACTAAAAGAGACCAGTATCATTGTTATCATATTGATTTTAGGAGCCATTACTGTAGCCTTTGTATGGATTTATATATTAACCTCAAATGTGAGTAAAAAGCTGAAAGGCTTAGTAAAGGTTAATCAAGATATATCTGATAAGAGACTTAATGTCCCTAAAATTAATATTATAAGCAGAGATGAGATTGGTTTATTAGCAGAGTCTGTTAATATGATGCTAGATAACTTAAAGGCTATTGTTGTTGAAATGGGAGAGGTGTCAGGCAAGCTGAATCAAAAGAGTGAAAATTTAAATCATTCAACGCATCAAGTAAGAAGCAACAGTAATGAAATCAATGAAACGATGGAACAACTGACAAGTGCTGTTAATGACCAGGCAGAGGATTTAAACAAAATTTTACATAATATCGAACTTTTAACCGTGCAGGTAATAGATGCCAATAGTCAGAGTCGTGAACTGACAAGAGCCTCCAAAGAACTTAATACCATATCTAACCGTGGCAATGCTAGTATGGAAAAATCCATGAGCATTATGAATAGTATTCAAACGATTGTCAATGATTCTGTGCAAAAAATAGGCAAATTAGAGCAACATTCGAAGGGGATTTCTTCTCTGACAGGTGTTATCAGCAGTATATCAGAACAAACCAATCTGTTGGCATTAAATGCATCGATTGAGGCAGCAAGAGCTGGAGAAGCAGGCCGTGGCTTTGCTGTTGTTGCGGGTGAAATAGGAAATCTGGCAAAACAAGTCAAGTTATCCGTTTCAGATATAGAAAGTATTACCAAAGCTATTCAGGATGAAACAAAAACTGTTGCTCTGGCACTTAATAAGAGTTATCAGGAAGTAGAGGAAGGTACAAAGCAAATAAAACGTACCGGGGAAGAGTTTGTAGAAATTAATAAAGAAGCTTACAATATTGAAACTAAAGCTTTAACAATTGATAAAAATTTGGATGTTATTGAAGAAAGCACAAAAAGTGTCAATGAATCATTAGAAAGGATCTCAGCTATTTCAGAAGAAACCTCAGCCAGTGTGGAGCAAACCTTAGCAGCTGTTTTGACTCAGGACACTTCTATTGAAGAAATCTCAGACAGTTCTAAAGAATTAAAAGTATTGGCAGACGAGCTTAGCCAGATGATTAGCGGTTTTACCATTTAGATGAGCTGGTGTTATTCAAGATAGATTAATAGGGCTAAAAAGAACTATTACTAAAGTGTTATACACACTATAGTAATAGTTCTTTTATCTGTTAATAGAGCTTTAACACAGCTAATAGGATAAGAATGATACCACTGACCCAAGATAAATCAGTGTAGAGTTTATCAGCACATCTTTTGCCTAAGAAACCTCCAATGAGTAGAGCTAAGGCATTAAGAATAAGAGAGAGCAAAACAACTTCATAAAAATGAATGACGGTAAATCCAGCACCAAAACCTACAGCTAAACTATCAAGAGAAAGGGCAATGCCAAGATAAATAGCCTCTTTGGTGCTAAGCACTTTAGAATGATCGACATCAGCTAAAGTAGCATCAGCATAAACATTAAAGATCAGTTTGAAGTCAAAAAGTGTAAACTCTATGTTATGGGGTGATAAGGCCGTTTTGGTCAAAAATCCTTTGATAAGACCTTCAAACAGCTTAACTATCCCTAAAAGAAGAAGAATGGCAAAACATATAAAAGGTGTTATGCCTATAGGTATCAAACCCTTAATGAAGGAGCCTATAGAGAGTGAAATGATTAAGAATAAAGTAGAGATACAAGTAAGTACTGTCCCAGATAAAAAAGGAATTTTAATCTTATTGGTACCATAAGCAAAACCTGCGACTAAGGCATCTACGCAGAGTGAAATAACTAAGAGAAAAGATTCTAACATAATAAATACCTCTTAAG
>JAQSYC010000091.1 GCA_029256345.1 Clostridia bacterium
ATGGCTATTGCATCCCCTATTTTCCCATTTATCCTTTACGGTAAAAAATGCACCTATATCTAATGTCCAATAAGGCATACCGCTCATTGCAAATTTAATTCCTTCAACAATTTGTTTTTGAAGGGTAGACCACTTCGCGCAAATGTCTCCAGACCAAGCTATCGCCCCGTATCTTTGACCTGATATATAAGAGGAACGGGTAAGATTCGCCACACGCTTATTGCTGTTTGTCTTACGCCAGTTTTCATAAATACCTTGAGAATGAAGAAGTCCATAAGAATTTAGTCGTGTCCAGTCCATAGCCTTTTTAGATTCCTCTACAATCAGCTGGTAGCGTACTTCTTCTGGTCTTTTAGTTTCCCCATTCCAGTCTGGGTCTGAAAAAGGCTCTGCATTGTCACACCACCAAGCGTCTATGCCTGATGCAAACCACTCTTCTTCACATTGTTTCCAATAAACAGCCCTTCCTTCTTCACTATAAGCATCACTTTAAGTTCCTTAAGGTTCTCTCCTCCTTCTGCCATATTGGGCCAAATTGAAACCATAAGTTTCACATGCTCCGCGTGGAGCTCGTTCATAAGCCCTTTAAGATCTGGAAACCTCTTTTTGTCTACTCGCTTTTCACCCCATAAGCTGCCTTCCCAAGTCAGCCAGTCTTGTACAATACAATCTATTGGAATATCCTGTTTTTTAAACTGTGCAACTGTATCTAAAATGTCTTCTGAAGAATGATAGCGTTCTTTGGATTGAATATACCCATAAGCCCATCGTGGCAGCATTGGTGCTTTTCCTGTAAGTATTCTTAAGGTTTTAATAATTTCGTCAAAGTTTTCCCCAGTAATAACATAGTAGGAAAGTTCATGGGTCGTATCAAGCGTAAACTCTATTTTTCCCTTCTCGCTATCGTAAACCATGGCACTTTCTGTATCAATAAGCAAACCATAATTTCTGGAGGAAAGTAAAAAAGGAATCGCTATCTTCATATTGGTCTGATAAAGATATTCTTTTTTGCCATTATAGTTATAGACTCCCCCCTCATGCTGACCTAACCCATAGAGTCCCTCATCTTCAGTTACAGCAAAAGATAGTTTTCCCTCATAGGCCCTACCCGTAAACTCTTGCTTAGCATTTTCGATATAAGATACTTCACCATTGGCAGTTTGTTTTGTTTTGACAATGGGCTCTCCATCTACAAAATACTTAAAGATTGACTTTTCTGTTAATGTATGCTCTATTTCCTCTAAAACAACTTCTCCTTTTTTATTTTTAAACGAAATCTTCCCATCTTTTGCTATATAACTATCGACCGTCACATCATTTCCAGCCTTAAAATCTTTTGAGATAAGTATGCTATAACTTGGCTCTTTCTCACTATATGTATAGACGACTCTTGTGATATTTTCAGCAAGCGGTGTAACATGAACAAACATAGAAGAATCTTTGTTTTGAATAGTCATTTTACTGTCTCCTTTTAGAAATTATTTTTTATCCTTTATCAGTATCTAATAGCATTATATTATCTATTTTCCATAAATACTTGCACTATATATGTTTATAATAGTATTATTTTAATATCACATCAGGAGGACAAGTTTATAATGGATCATTTGAATTTTGAAAGATTAAAAGAACACAAGCAACACGGTGAAAGTATGCTGCCTATAGCCCTTTATGCTGTAACCCATTATAAAATAGGCCCCATTTTGCCCTATCACTGGCATAATGAACTAGAATTCATTTATGTGTCAGATGGCAAAGCAGTTTTTACCATTAATGATGAAGTGCTTACCGTGCAGACTGGAGAATGTATCTTTGTAAACGGTGGTCAAATTCACTCCGGTTTTTCAAAAACAACTGCTTGTACTTACTTTTCAGTCGTTTTTGATACAGAACTCCTTACCCATTCTTTTGATGCCTGTCGTGAATATTTTGATGGTATCAAAATGGGTAAATTTAAAATCTGTACACATTTTAAGTCTGCATATCCTTCCCAAAAGAAAGTTATTTTGAAACTGAAAACTATTATAGAAGAATTAACAGTTAAAAATATAGGCTATGAACTGGTTCTCAAAAGTGAATTGTTATCTATTTTTAGTATTTTATTTAGAGAAAATCTTTTTACTTTGAGGTCAGAAAATCATGAAAGTCCTTTACACTCTAAAAAATACCATACCCTCAAAAAAATAATGGGCTACATTTATCAAAATTATGATAAAAAAATAAAGCTTACAGACATTAGCGAATCTGTAAGCTTTACCCCACAATACCTTTGTAAGTTCTTTAAAGAAATGACTGACACAAGTATTGCCTCCTATATCAATCACTACCGCATAGAAGCGGCAAGTACCCTCCTTAAAATCAGTACCCTCAGTATTACCGACATTGCCCTTGAATGTGGCTTTGATAATCTGAGTTATTTTAATAGAGTCTTTAAAAAACAAATGGGATGTACCCCCACTGTTTTTAGATCAAAGTATATGTCATTTAAATAGTATATTGGCTTATCATAGCATTACTTTTTTAGAATACAAGCAAAACCGGTAAAGTCTTGTACAGGGTCTATCACTAAGACATTTTGAGCTATTTTAACTAGATGCTTTTCACCAAAAACTTTTTCTATCTCCCAGTTTCCGTCTGGAAGGGTAATCTCTATACTTTGTTTCATCGTTTCTTTAAATCCATGGCAAACTAATAGGCCCATTTCTTGATCTTTACCTAAACGTAACACAGCTTGTGTACCTGCTGGATGGCGGGTATTGTTTGACCTATTTCCATAAATAACTGTCTTACCATATTTGATAACATTTTTACATGCTTCGTAAAATGCCATGGCTTCCTTTATAATCTGCCACTGCTCTTCATCCAAGGCCTCTGTATTCCCAGAAAGGCAAAAACGACCTAAAAAAACAGATGATAAACGGTAATATAGAGTCTTCTTAGTATATTCAGGGTTAATCACTGCCCATATTTGACTTTGCCTAGGCAAAATGAGGTTGTGTAAGCTTGCAGCAATATAAGGGATTTCATCACATTCATGGGCATCTGAAAAGGAACTCATGGCAGTTATATCCATCATACACGGCTCAAGCCTATGGCCTCCTGAAGCGCAGTTTTCAATAATCAGATTAGGCATTTCTTCTCTAATCATCATAAAAAATTCTTTTACAGCCTGCATTTGCTGGCGCAACCCTTCTCCTAAACTCTCTGCCCCATCACAGCCTATGCCTATGGAACCATTATAGTCTACTTTAAGATAATCTATCTCATTTTCTTTAAGAAAATCTATCACTTTATTTTTTAAGTAGGCTATGGTTTCTGAATTTCTAAAGTCCCAAAAACTCCTATCCCCACCTGTTATGATCAGTTCATTATTCCTTTTAAGGTGCATGTTATCATAAGCTTTTTCAAATACTTTTGCCCCTTTTGTAGTCACTTCAAATTCAAACCAAATACCCAGTTTAAAACCTAATTTCTTAACTTCACGGGACGTAGCAATGATACCTTGTGGAAATTTCTTATGTGAATATTCCCAATCTCCATTACCGCCTTGCCCAAAGGAGTTCTCAAGTACATCCGTCCAACCTGCATCTATTGTTATGTACTTAACTGGGCTCCCTTCCATCCTTTTGGCAATAGCTATCATTTTCTCATGAGTTGGATTACCCCAAGTGGTACACCAATCATTAAACAAAATGGGTAAAGTTTGTTCCGATCGTGGCTGCTGATCCACATATTTATGATGCATATCTGTTAAGTTATAGCATAGGTCATCTATTGTCCCTTTTGCTGTGCTAATAAACGCCTTAGGTGCTTTAAAGCTCTCCCCAGGCTCTATATCCTTCCACCAGCCTCCAAACTCACAATCAGCGATCCCGCCTGAGAGAGAATAACAGTCATCTTCTCTAGACAGCTCCATCTGCCAAGAAGAATTACTGGCAAGCTGCGCCCCCCAAAAAGTTTGATTCTCCTTATCTTCCACTGCCCCAAAAGGAAAAAATCTTTTAACTGGATGCGAACCTATACATCCATATCTTTCACCTTCTGGAAAAGCGCAAAGCCAAGAACGCTCTAGATTAAGATCTTCTATATCATCTACACAGTGTTTGCCCTCCAAACTCCATCCGCCTCTGTACCTATGTAAAGCTAGAGCATGGGGCGCGTCTGCTTTTTGATAAGGACTTATATTATCTAGAGAAAAACTCGTTAATAAATCTAAAGTTACCCTTCTGCCTGTATGATTGAAGAATTCAGTCTCAACTTCAAACCCTTTCTCATTTTCATAATGGGATAAGGTATGAATAACTTCATAACCTTCCTCTGCTTTAAGATGGGTAACAATCTGTGATTTGCCATTTTCTTCAGTAAAAGACTGTGCGTGAAATTTAAGAAACTTTGTGGACTGTCCATGCTTTAGGGTATTTCCAGCCCCATTTCCTTGATTGTGATGACGCAGTGCTAAGTGGCATAAATTTCCTACTTGCCATGCCTTTTGGTCCATCCCCGTCTTAATAAGTTCAGGTATTTTAAGCCATTCTCTTCTTTCTTCATAATACGTTTTGTCATCATTAGGCAATAAAACCATTGCTATTTGACTCGTTTCTTCATCTAATAAATATTTGACTGTTATTTCATTAAACAAATAACTTTTAGTGTTTATATTCATCTTTCCCCGCTCCTTATCTCTACTTTTTGGCTTACACCTTATAGCTCTGTTATTATTTTAAGACCGCTCCTGCTGTAAGTGAATTTTCTATCTGCTTATTTCCAAAGCAGTATACAATGACAGTTGGGATACTGCACATAATCATAGCTGCTCCTATTAATCCCCAATGTGAAACACCAATGCTTGTAAAAAAGCTAAGCAGCCCCACTGGCAATGGACGTAAACTTTCTTTTCCTGCAAGGATAAAAGCTAAAAAGAATTCATTCCAAGTACTCATAAAGATAAGGACAAATTGGGTGGCTAAAGCTGGCTTAACTATAGGTAATATAATCTGAAAAAAACATTGATATACATTGCATCCATCAATGCTGGCTGCCTCTTCCAGCTCCTTTGGAAGCCCCCTAAAAAAGGCGTTCAACATAAGTACGCAAGAAGCTAGTGCAAAGGAGGCATAAGGCAGGATAAGAGACATTCTCGAACCCTTGAGTCCAAAAGTATCAATCATCATATATAAAGGTATAACCACCACCTGCACGGGAATAATGAGTCCCATAGTTAAGTATAGAATGACATGATCTGCAAATCGCCATTGCATTCTGCTCACGCAATAAGCTAGCATACTGCCTAAGAAAATGGTAATCAGTGCAGTGCCCAATGTATAAATAAAACTATTATTTAGATACTTAAAAAAATCAAAGGTCTTAAGTGCTTCCCCGTAGTTTGAAAACACCCATTCTTGTGGAAGTCCGAAAGGATTATTATAGACTTCGCTTTTAGATTTAAAGGATAAATTAAGCATCCAAACTAATGGAAATAAAAAACTGCAGCCAAGTACAAATAAAACGATCTTTATAAGATAATCTCCTATTTTCTGTCTCATATTATTAACCTCCTTGTATAAGTTAAAATTCTATTCTTTCTTTAGTCGTAAATTTATTGATAAGAACAGTGACAAATAAGCATTCTATAATAAATAGAACAGCTATAGCACTTCCTACTCCGAATTCAGAGGTTGAAAAAGCCGTATAATACATTTGATAAATAACTGATCTTGAGAGATCCCCAGGTCCACCAGCTGTCATAACCCTTATATGTGCAAATAAACTCATTGAGCCTAACACAGATAGAACTAAAACATATTTGATGATATCTCTAAGTAATGGGATGGTTATCATAAAACTGGCCTCAAAAAAATTAGCTCCGTCAATCATAGCCGCTTCATAATAATGTTTAGGAATAGACTTAATCCCTGTATAAAATAATAAAGCATTAAGTCCTATATATTGCCATAAAAATGCAATAGCTATACAGATGACCACTGTATTCTTATCCGTTAACCATTGATGTGCCCAGCTTTCAAGACCTACAGACCTCAAAAAGCTATTAATAAGTCCCCATTGTGGTTCATACATCGCAACCCACATCTGAGATATTACCGTTACAGATAATACCGCGGGAAACACAGAAGCAAATTTAAAAAAGTTTCTTATCTTTGGAGTTTGAACATCTATCACAAGTGCCAGTAAAAGCGACAATGGAAGTGCTATTAATAATGAAATGAGCACAATAATAAGTGTGTTGCCATTGGCCCTCCAAAAAGATGTTGAATTCAATACTTTAATATAATTATCAAAACCTACCCATCCTAAATTATTAAATCCATCATGCTTTTGAAAACTTATTAAAATCTGAGGTAATATAGGATAAACCGTAAACACTGTAAATAAAAGTAGACCTGGGAACGCAAAAATAAAAATTGAGAGCTTGCTTCTATAATGTTTTTCCATGGCGTAACACCAACTTTCTCTAATATTAAAATAGCAATAGTATTAAATCAAATATCCCCATATAAGGTGAGTATTTACACTTATACAGGGATATTGAAAATACAAGATATTATTTACTTTTTAAACCAAGTATTTTCTTGCCAAATGGTGTTGAAATCCTCTACATACTGCTCTGCTGTATAGGCTCCTGTTAATAAACTACCACCTAATGTTCCAAACTCTGTGCCTGTTTTAGCATCCATGGCATTTAAGAATATCGTTGGAATTTTAAGTTTAGTATTCTCGTATAGTTTAATATTTTCTTTCATAAGTTCGCTTTGCTCTGCTGGTGCTACATCTGTCTGTAAGTTAAGCTTTGAACCTTGTTCTGCATAGAATAATGCTTCTTGAGATACACAATATTCAGCAAGTTTAACTGCCATTTCTAGGTTTTCACTTTTTGCATTAACACCATAGCCATTTAATGGAGAACCCCAGAATTGTGTCACATCTCCAGTAGGATATTGATCATTTGATGTAGGCCACATAAACATGCCAATATTTGGATCTGCTCCTAAATTAGCTGTTTCCCATGTGAACCCACCAAACATAGCAGTCTTTTTAGCAGTAAATAATTCTAGTGATGGGCCATAGTCGAGATTGGCTACCCCCTCTGGAAATACCCCTTCTTTTACCATTGTTTCAATCTTTTTAACTGCATTCAC
>JAQSYC010000092.1 GCA_029256345.1 Clostridia bacterium
GACTTTGCTCACCCTTTAGAAGATGCCATAGAAGCTATTACCCATTCTATCTGTACCCTTGAATTTGAGGCTCATAGGCCCCTGTATGACTGGTTTGTCAAAGAATGTGAAATGACTTATGCTCCAAGACAAATCGAATTTGCAAGGCTAAATATGACCAATACTGTTATGAGCAAAAGGATGTTAAAGCGATTAGTCGATGAAGGCATTGTGGATGGCTGGGATGACCCTCGTATGCCAACTATTGCAGGTCTTAGAAGGCGTGGTTATACACCAGAGGCCATTCGTAACTTCTGCCGTGAAATAGGTGTTGCCAAAGCAGACTCTACCGTAGACAGTCAAATGCTTGACTTCTTTCTTCGTGAAGATTTGCAGCCTAAAGCTGTGCTTGCAATGGCTGTTCTAAAGCCTATCAAGCTTGTTATTACCAATTATCCCGAAAATCAAACAGAACTGCTGGAAATCGAAAATAATGCAACCAATCCTGATGCAGGCACAAGGCTTGTTTCTTTCTCAAGAGAACTTTATATCGAGCAAGATGATTTTATGGAAGAACCTGTAAAAAAATATTTCAGACTATTCCCAGGTAATGAAGTACGTCTTAAAGGCGGCTATTTTGTAAAATGCACTGAAGTCATCAAAGACGAAACTGGCGGTATAAAAGAAGTACATTGTACCTATGACCCCGAAACTAAAAGTGGCTCTGGTTTTGTAGGCCGCAAAGTAAAAGCTACTATTCACTGGGTGGATGCAACAACTGCTGTTCCTTCGGAGTTCAGACTTTTTGAGCCCCTTATCTTGGATGATGCACCAGAAAATGAAGGCAAACATTTCTTAGAACAAATTAATCCACAGTCTCTTGAAGTACTTCAGGGATATACTGAAAATGTGGCCTTTAAAGATGCTAAAGTACTTGATAAATTTCAGCTTGTTAGAAACGGATTTTTCACAGTAGATTCTAAATATACAACACCCGAAAAACTTGTACTTAATAGAATTGTTTCTTTAAAAAGTTCCTTTAAGTTCTAATCATTAAAAAGCAAGTACAAAAAACAGCCCTTCATAGGCTGCTTTTTTGTACTTGCTTTAAGTTTATTGAATAGTTTTTTTAAATAACTCATCCAGTGCGCTATCTACTGTATCTTCATCCTTATTCTCTACTGTAATAAGGCCCTCTAATTCGGGGATGCTATTATCCTTTGTTTTAATGTAGGCTTCCCAATTCTCAAGCTTCCATTTGTCTCTTTCTGAATTCCTATCCTTCATCCTCTCATGAATAAGCTCTAGATCACAATGTACCCAGATCATAACAAGCTCTGCTTCATAGGGTGCCAATCGCTGTTTGAGCGCTTCAATATAACTCGCATTTCTGAACTCCTTAGTAAAAGGTGCATTCAGAATAACGTGGTCATTAAATGCCAGTGCTTCAAAAGCTACATCCAGTATGGCAATATACTCTACATCCCTGATATATTGATTAAAAAAAACTGAATCTCTGCTATAGGGTTCATCAGCTGCCAGATACGCCGCTTTTGATAAAGGAATAATAACATCTTTATCAAGATACACAGGATTATCAAGACGTTTAGCTATCTTTTTAGCAACATAAGTTTTACCGCTTGCAGGTGGCGAGCCTACTAAAAACAATTGTTTTTTCATTATTTCTCCAGCTTTCTTACAATATAATGTCCGTAATCTCCTTCATAAAACACATAGTTCTTTGCTAACGCATAAAAAGCACTATTGTACCCATATTTAGCTACACAATGGTCATCTCTTATGATGCCAAGTTTTTCACATATATGGGCAAGCTTTGGTGTTGTTACAAAGGGTAATATGATGTTATAGGTGTCTTGTTTGCTTAAAAATTCTAATACCCTAGTGGTATAGCCTAGATTGACGTACTCTTCGTCTACTGCTATTTCTCTTATCATCAGCGTGCCGTCTTGTTCCTCTTCATAAATCAACCGCAGATTATCATTGATGATAAGACCTGTTAAAGATAAAAAAGGTGCTGCATTGGTGGTGATAGGCTTAACTGAAAAACCTGCTTGTATTAAGAGTTCCATTAATTGATTCATTTGTATTCCCCCTATTATTTATTAAATTCATCCTCTGGTTATCTATTTAAATAATACAAGCATATCATCTTCAAATGCAATCTGCAATCTGTGATTTATTAAATATACTTTAAATTTTTATAACAGTATATGCATTTTTATCCTTCTTCATTCATATCAAGGGGTATCAATAATAACCTTTGCCATCTCCAGCAACTGATCTTTTGAGATATCTAGAGTTGTTAAAAGCGTATAGAGTATATTATCTTGTTCCCATGTTATGAACTGATTGTCTGTGAACATCACTTCATCTGTTCCCACTGAAATCTCTAGCTTACCTGTTTCCATATCTATTTTATCCTGTTCTGTAAGCTCATAGTCTTCTGGTACAAACTTATAGGTTTGTTTATCATATTTTAAAGTTACGTCTTTATAATTGATACTTTCCCCGTTAATTAAGGCTTCTTCCAAATCCTCACTCATTTTGTCTGTACTTAAAGACAGGTAACCATCTCCTTGCCCATTTTGCTGTTCATAATAAAAGCTTATTCCCTTTCCTCTTGGCACCTTATTATCCTGTTCATCTATAGCCAGCGTATTAACAACCGACGCCTCACTAAATAAAAAGCCTCCTGGTAGTACTTCTGCATATTTGGGTTCATACCCTACGTCCTTTTTTACCTGTTCTTTAGTAGGTAGCTCTGTGTATGCTGTCGTACCATAACTTACCCAGCTCTTAATGATTGTTGGTGCTGCTGCCATGCAGGTGATGGATAAAAGACCTATACTTAAGCCAAGGGCCCATCTTTTTGCAGGTTTTATTTTAAATATATTTTTCATTGTTTTCTCTCCTTCTGTTTGATTATTAATGGCTATTCTAATTCTTTGAAACATGTTCTCTGAGATAACTGCTTCTTCAGCTTTTGCATTTAGACTCTTCTTGATTTCTTCATCAAATGCTTTTATAACTCCCATATAACTCACTCCCTTTTTCCAAATAAACATCATCTGTATTTAAACCACCTAAGTTAGCCCTTAATTTTTTTCTGGCAGTATGAAGCCGAGATTTGACTGTTCCGTCTAAGCAGTTCATAACCTTTGCAATCTCTCTGACAGACATATCATTGTAATAGTATAATATAAGTACCATACGATGCTTATTATCTAACTTTGAGATTTCATCATAAAGGTCTTGCGTCTGCTTCTCATCTTGAAAATCTTTTAGAGCAGACTCTGAATCTTTTCTTTGAGAAGCTTCAAATATGTTTTCTATAGGAACAAGTCTTTTCTCTTTGTTTATAGCTCGCCAGGCTATTCTTGTAAGCATCTTTAAAAACCAAACTTTAAATTGCTCTGGTTTTCTAAGTTCTTTAATGGAAAGATAACATCGAACAAATGCTTCTTGTACAATATCCTCACTTGTATGTCTATTACCCGTCACCAAATAAGCCGTTCTTATGGCTTGATGTTTATAACGTTCAAAAAGTTCTTCAAACTTCTCCATATCTCCTTCTTGTATTTTTTGAATTAATTTAACTTCATCCAACTTCTCATCTCCTTATTAACGGCGCACCTATATATAAGAGACAACCTGCTATACAATCGGTTCATTTTTAATTATAAAATGTTTTCACATACTACTAAATATAAAATGTCTACAATTGGTATTCATAGCATATATCTTATCACCAGAAAGCAGTTGTAGCAAAGATGAGCCAACATTAAATCCCAAGGATTTGATGTTGGCTCATCTTTGCTATAGCTCTCTATAATTATAATTGTAAACTCACTCTATCTGATAGAAACCCAGTTGTCATTAAAATATTCTAAGTAGTACCTCTATCCTTTTTCTCTCCAATCATCAATCTAACATTTTTCGCCATCGGTATTGAAGTAATACCCTTTCTTTGCCAAACTATTGTACTTGGTGACGCTTAAAGGCTCTTCCAACAAAGGGTATGCATACCACAGATAAAACAGCATAAACGATAATCCGCATTGTAATAATGTCCAAAGTCAAGCCGGGGAGTGGGTAAGAAAAATAAGAGGTATAATCCGCAGGGAATACCGGCTGTGCGCTCATGTATGGAAACAGCATTAAAATATGATTTAGTATGCCATTTGTCCCACTTAGTCCCATAAAGACAGGAAGTAATATAACCAGTATATCCACTACAAGTACAACAAAAGATGTTTTCATTTTTGCGGACAGAAACAGTGTAAATGCCACCATGCCAATCAAAACTAAATATAAGTTCGCAATACATACAATAGTAGCTTCCAACAGTGATAAGTTGTATGGAACCGTAACGTTCAATATCTGCAACGGCAGATTCCAACCATCCATTCCAAATGTGGCAAGCTGAATACCCACACTAAGCAGAACGTTTATTGAAAAGACAATCAGGGCAAAAAGGAAGGTTGCTGAAATTTTTGCCTTTATCAATTTGGATTTTCCATATCTGGTCGAAAGAATAACACTGTCAGCACCGGATTGATATTCTCCTGCAAATACAGGTGCAACACAGATGCATATTGCAATAATGGGTACGATCAGCAATTCAAGACATTGCAAAAGGCTTTTCCAACCAGCATGATAGCCATATTCATAAGGCATTTCAACGTGACTGTTTTTAGTATTCCAAAAATCTTTTTCCTGATTGGAATATGTCCAGTCAGAATAGTCCATGGTAAAATATTTCTCCACTTTTTCAGCCCGAGCTATATAGAACGCTGCATAATCTTCTAACTGCATATCTCTGATAACTGTAAGTCCGGTATCTGTAATCTGTGGCTCCACAAATGCTTCGTCAATCATTTTTAAGTAAGAATAATGCGGCAATACATAATAGGCATAAATTTCATCAGTCAAATTTACTTTGTTCCCGTTTTTTATCACATTATCACGATTAGAGAATAATGCCTGATACTCTCTAATATCCTTTGCAACTCGTTCTTCGGTCAGTGTTCCGGCAAGCTCTTTGGCGTATTCTTTTTCAAGCTGGATTGCAGCAACACCATTTACCTGACTGCCATCACGTTCCAGCGAGATATAATTCTTGACAGGCATGATAAACAGCAAAAGGGTTAAAAACATACTGGCAAAGACCACTATAATGCTCATTCGCTTTCTTGCAATTTTCATAAACTCATATTTGAATAAATCGTTCATCTTATCCCCCTATATTTCGCAATATCGCTCTGAAAATGATACAAATACAAATCTTCAAGCGTAGGTTCCTCATTTATTGCGCCATCAATGGGTATTTCATCACTAAGAATACGAAGAATGACCGCATCATCATCGCCGTGGTGGAGATTTCCCAAACAAAATTTGTTGCTGATTTCAGTTGCCTTCTCCTTTGGAACGACACACTTCCATACCTTTCTGTCCATTTCATGTGTAATGTTTTCGGCTGGACTGTTAATAATCAGCTTGCCGTCTTTTATGATTAAAATGGTATCGGCAATATATTCCACATCGGATACAATATGTGTAGAGAGGATAATAATCTTGTCTTTGGAGAAATCCGCAATTAAGTTGCGAAAATGCACACGCTCTTTGGGGTCAAGCCCCGCAGTAGGCTCGTCCAAAACCAAAATTTTAGGATCATTCAAAACAGCTTGCGCAATTCCTAATCTCTGCTTCATACCACCGGAAAAAGTTCGGATTTTTTTATTGGAAACTTCCGATAAACTAACTACCCCTAAAAGCTCTTTGGTTCGAATTTTGGCTTCTTGCTTTGGTATACCTTTCAATGCAGCAACATAACACATAAATTCCTGCGCTGTGAACTCTGGATAATATCCAAAATCCTGTGGAAGATAACCGAGAAGTTTTCGATAATCTTCTCCTAAATTTTCTGCGCTGTTTCCGTCTAAAAAAATGTCACCCGAAGTCGGATTTAGGACACCACAAATCATCCTCATTAGAGTAGTCTTTCCGGCCCCGTTTGCTCCAAGCATTCCATAAACTCCGGGCTTCATTGTAATACTCATTCGATCAACAGCTTTTTTCTGACCGAATTGTTTTGTAAGCTCATTGAGCTTTAATTCCATATTTCATCCTCCCTTCGAAAATTAAAAAAGTCTGCTCACTTCGGTATTATTTTACCAAAAGCAAGCAGACTGAACTTTAATATTAAACAGTTAACTTATTAAGAAAATCCTAAGAAAGCATTGATATTTTCCTAATGCTATCTATTTTACACTGCCTAACGCCTTTAACCACCAATCTTTATGTTGAAAGCAGCAAGATAACAAAGTAAATATTACATATCAGAACACACCGCCTATCAGATTTAGAATTATATCATCAATATCTGCGGATATTATCTGATCGGTATGTCCACAGTAAAGACTGTTTTTCGATTTTCGCTCTGGATGCTTATCTGTCCATCATGTAGTGTTACAATTTCATTTGCAATCGCAAGCCCTAATCCGGCGCTCCCTGTATTGGTTGAACGCGCATCATCTAAACGATAGAACTTATCAAATATGGCTTTTTGCTTGTCAAGCGGTATGGTTTTCCCTGTATTCGTAAAGGTTACGGCAACCATATTATCATGTGTTTTTGCTGATACCTCAATCGTGCTGTTATCATCACTGTAAGCAACGGCGTTTTTTAAAATATTGGTAAACGCCCGTGCCAGTTTATCAGGATCACCATAAACCGTTATCGTTTCTTCCGCATCAATAACTATCGACTATATCTTTCTACTTCAAAAGACTCATTGATGAGACTTTCCAGACGATAAGCCTTATCCAATGTGGTTTTTACATATTTGGCTTTTTGCTCAATCGGCATGTCTGGTGCTTCATCAAGCAAACTCAGATACCCAATAATGGAGGTCAACGGTGTTTTAATATCATGGCCTAAATACATAATTAATTCGTTTTTCTTTTGTTCTGCTAACTTCACTTCTAACTCGCGCTTCTCAAGCGCCTGTTTAAGAATGTTTAACTTTTGTTCCATAGATGACATCTCTGACGACAGCACAATATCCTTATCTTCGCCATTTATTAACATATCAATTCCAGTATCTATTTCATTAAAATATTTTGTAAACCATGATAATGAAAAATAGAAGAAAGCGAAAAAAAATACTGATATTGCTACAAACATTATTAAATCCCAATTTTTTCTAAAGGTGTTTTGGTAAATGATGCGTGCATCTTCAAATTCCAAATGAAAAATACTCTGCAATAAGCCAACAGCCCACTCACCTAATCTTCCTTGAAGGAATAGGTACAAAACCTCCACCACTATAATAGCAAAGACGATCAGGACAATCATTTGAAAAAATACTTTTATCCTTAACTTTGAATAATTCATATTTTTACGCTTTTTACTTTTCAATTTTATAGCCAACCCCCCATACAGTTTTGATAAATTTGGGATTACCCATCGAGTCGTTCATCTTTTCCCGCAAATGCCGGATATGCACGGTGATGGTATTGTTGTTTTTGCTATAATATTCGTCGCCCCATATTGCATGAAATAATTGTTCGGAACTAACCACATTACCTTTGTTTTCACAAAGTATCCGCAGAATTGAAAATTCTGTAGGTGTAAGGGATAAAGGGCTTTCGTTTAACTGGCACTCATGCGTCTTCACATCAATTACCAAGCCAGAATGAGTTATGACCGTTTCACTTCGTATCGATACGTAATTATACTTTTTATATCTACGTAATTGTGCTTTCACACGGGCCACCATTTCAAGTGGGCGAAACGGTTTTGTAATATAATCATCTGCACCTAAAGTAAGTCCGGTAATCTTATCTGTTTCTTCATCCTTAGCAGTAAGCATAATAACAGGAAAAGTATACTCTTCACGGATGCGCTGGCAGATTGAAAAACCGTTCACATCCGGGAGCATAATATCCAATATTGCTAAATCAATGTTTTCACTTTCAATACATTTCAGGGCATCCCTCCCCTTATAAAATTTGAAAACATTATAATTTTCATTTCTTAAGTAAATTTCGATTAAATCAGTAATGGCTTGTTCATCATCCACTACCAGAATATTTTCTGTCATTTTTTTATCACTTCTTTCATTGCATGAAATATAATCATCATATCAGAAAACAGAAAAATATTTTGTGGCTTTTTTCTTGTTAAATTCCTAAGATTATCTTAAGATTTAATCCTATTTCTAAGATATAAAGCTTTTTATCCCCATTTGTCACCAGCTTTTTTAACCGTCAAGTAGTCCATATTAACAAAGCCATACATTGCTTTTACGAATATTATATTTCTAAAAAACGAAATATTCAAGCATTATAATGATATCAAGACAGCAAAATGACTCTTTCTTAATCAACCCTGTTATAATAAAACATTAAAATTTTGCGTTTCTGAGGAGTTTTATTTATAGTAGTATAAATATTCTCAGTTAATCGTTCAGTATGCTCGGTGATTTACAATAAAGTACTGACCCTGATAAAAAAATAAAATTTGCAGTAGGACATAAAAATAGGACTAAGCAAAATGCTTAATCCCTTGATGTTCTGAGAATGACCCGTAGGGGAATCGAACCCCTGAACCCGCCGTGAGAGGGCGATGTCTTAACCGCTTGACCAACGGGCCATAAACTACCTTTATCATTATACACAATCTTTTTAAAATTTACTATACCTATTTATCATTTGTACAATAATTTTTTAAGCTGTATATAAAAAAATGCCCAGAGCCGGAATCGAACCAGCGACACGAGGATTTTCAGTCCTCTGCTCTACCGACTGAGCTATCTGGGCATATCATTTAGTCTATTTACTATATGATAAAGCGCGAGACGGGACTCGAACCCGCGACCCTCTCCTTGGCAAGGAGATGCTCTACCACTGAGCCACTCGCGCATCTGCAATATTATTATAACCGATACCTTGTCTTTAGTCAAGCTTTTTTTGTACTTCGCTATAATAATATTATTTATATTTATTCAATGAGCCACCCGGGGTTCGAACCCGGGACCACTTGATTAAAAGTCAAGTGCTCTACCAACTGAGCTAGTGACCCATGCTTATTCAGTATAAAAGGCAGGCACAAGGCCTACCTTCTATACCTTGAAATCGGGGTGACAGGACTCGAACCTGCGGCCTCCTGAACCCAAATCAGGCGCTCTAG
>JAQSYC010000093.1 GCA_029256345.1 Clostridia bacterium
CTATAGGGTTGATAAAATCATTTGGCTTGTGCCTTCTATCGTATATTTGCCATATCCAGCAGGTATAAAGATGCTGTCTCCTTTTTTGACAGTCAGCGTCTCTTTGTCTGAATACAGTTTAGCTTCTCCCTCTACCACTAAAAGAGAGTTGAAGGATGTTTGGTCTGTTACCATTTTTGCCTCACTCTTGATATCTAGCAGTTGTACTGTAAAGTATTTGCACGTTGCCAAAGTGGCTTTTAAATAGCCTTCATAGTCTTTAAAGCTATACTGGACTTTAGCCTTATCAGCTTTTTCTAAAGTCGTTACCTCTATAGCCTTTTCTACATGAAGTTCTCTTGGCTTGCCATCTGTCCCTATTCTACCATAGTCATATACTCTATAAGTAACATTTGAGCTTTGCTGAATTTCTGCAATCATTATCCCTTTGCCTATGGCATGCATAGTCCCCGGATTGATAAAAAACACATCTCCTTTTTGGACATTCACTGCATTAAGTACGTCTGTTAAGGTATTATCTACGATATATTGTCTAAAGGCTTTCTTGGTAATATCTTTTTTGAAACCATAGATAAGCTGGGCACCCTTTTCTGCTTCGAGTATATACCACATTTCAGTCTTGCCCAGATCTCCTTCGTTTTTGACAGCATAGCTATCATCTGGATGAACCTGTACTGACAAATTATCCTTGGCATCTATCAGTTTAATAAGAATAGGCAGTTCCTCATCTGTACTGCAGCTCTCACCTAATACCGCTTTACCTTTGTCTTTAATATAGCTTGATAACGTCTGCCCTGCATATTCCCCTTCAGCTATGACACACTGTCCATCTTTATGGGTTGAGAGCTCCCAGCTTTCTGCTACACTTTCCAGATTACTCGACTTATGATAAAGCTTTTTGAGCTTATCTCCACCCCAAATATAATCTTTAAATACCGGATTTAGCTTTAGCATACTTATCTCCAATCCTTGTTATAGGTTAAGTAATGTATTGATGTCCTTAATAAGCTGTTCTAATTTCTCCGCTGCAGCGGCTTCAGTTGATCCTACTACAGAAGCATAAATTTTAATTTTAGGTTCTGTTCCTGATGGTCTGATAACAAACCAGCTCTTATCTTCTAGAATAAATTTAATGACATTTGATTTGGGAAGATTGATGGACTCTATGCTGTTTTCATCTCTGTTGTATCTTTGAGACAGGTGATAATCTTCTGCCACGGTGATTTTTGTTGCCCCTACCTGCATAGGTGCGTTGTCTCTGAGTTCTGCAATGATGCTTGCAATCTTTTCCTGTCCATCTTTGCCTTCCATTTCGATAGAAATAAGATGTTCTTTGTAATACCCATACTTTTCAAACAGTTCATTAAGTGCTTGGGATAAGTTTTTGCCTTTTGTTTTGTAATAAAGAGCCATCTCCGCAATAAGTACCGCTGCAATAACCGCATCCTTGTCTCTTACAAAACCACCTGCCAAATAACCATAGCTTTCTTCAAAACCTAAAACAAAATTGCAAGAACCTGTCTTTTCAAATTCTTCTATTTTTTCACCAATATATTTAAAGCCTGTGAGCACATCTATAAGGCCTACCCCGTATCCTTCCGTTATGACTCTTACCATCTCTGTGGTAACAATGGTTTTGATAATCGTATCTTTACCGGTCAGTATACCCTCTTCCTGTCTTGCACTGAGCATATAATCTGAAAGCAGTACCCCCACTTGGTTGCCTGATAAAACCTTATAGTCACCGCTATCTTCTTTCACCACAACACCTATCCTATCACAGTCGGGGTCGGTTCCAAAAATAAGATCTGGACTTACATCCTTTGCCATCTCTATTGCAAGACTAAATACCTGAGGATTCTCTGGATTGGGGTAAGGTGCTGTCGGAAAGTTACCATCCGGCTTTTCTTGTTCTGGCACTACCTGTACATTTGTAAAACCTAAATTTTCAAGCATGGTTCTTACAGGAATATTGCCACTACCATGTATCGGTGTATAAATAACCTTTAGTTCTGAAGCCTTTTCTTTTACCAGTTCTTTTCTGACAACCAGCGCTGCTACCTGTTCGTAATACGCTTTGTCAACCGCTTCTCCTATATATACCAGAAGCTCTTTTTCAACTGCTTCACTAAGTTCTGCCTGCTTGATACCGTTAAAAAGGTCTGTTTCATCAATGTATCTTAAGATTTCTTTTGCAGCATCATCTGTAATTTGTCCGCCGTCACTGCCATATACCTTGTAGCCATTATATTCCTTTGGGTTGTGTGATGCCGTAATAACAATACCTGCCTGTGCGGCCATATACCTTACTGCGAAGGACAGCATTGGCGTTGGACGAAGACTTTCATATAAATAAACCTTTACACCATTTCCTGCTAATACTTTAGCCGCTGTTTGTGCAAACACATCTGACATATTTCTAGAATCATACGCAATACAAATACTTGGATTTTTAAAAGTTGCTCTTAAATACCTTGCAAGTCCTTGGGTTGCCTTTGCCACTGTATAAATATTGATTCTGTTAGTTCCAGCTGCAATCTTACCTCTCAGACCTCCTGTACCAAATTCAAGATTTTTATAAAATCTATCTTCTATTTCTTTTTCACTGACAAGTGCCCTCAATTCAGCTTTAACAGAACTATCAATTGCCTCGCCATCCAGCCACATTTGATACATATCCTTATAATTCATAAAACTTTCCTCCTTGAAATAGACCTTTGTACTTTATCATTCTTTACTTATTTTATCATCTATTAAGCTTTAATACTATCATATAAATTTCTAGAAATTATAAAGTTGCCTCTCTTTTGTTTTCATAGGATATACACAAGAAAAGACAATTTCTATGAAGCTAAAAATTGTCTTTTCTTGATTTACTCCTGAATTCCCTCTGAAGCCTTGCTTTTAATGAAACGCATAATGGATACACACTGTGTCTGAATGTGTTTGGTTGCTATTTCCTCTGCTAAAGTTTCATCTCTTCTCTTGAGTGCTTCAAGCAACGCCAGATGCTCAGCATGGACGGTGTCACTTTCACCTGTGTTTTTAAGATATGCGATACGGTATCTATGAACTTGTTCTCTTAAATTGTTAAATAATTGAATAAGCTTATCATTTTGAGAAGCATTAAATATGGTCTCGTGGAACTCCACGTCTTTTTCAATCATCGTCTCAATATCTTTGTCTCTGGCTGCATAGTCATATTCAGTGATAGCTAGTTGAAGCTTTAAGAACGACCTGTCATCCATCCTCTTACAGGCTATTTTTGCCGCCAGCGCCTCTAAGGCTGCCCTTACCTCAAGAACATCCTGTATATCTTTTTCAGTAAAATGAGCAACTTGGGCGCCTTTTCTTGGCACCATAATAACCAGACCTTCAAGCTCTAGTTTTCTTATGGCCTCTCTTATGGGCGTCCTACTTACGCCTAATCTTTCTCCTAACTGTATTTCCATCAATCGCTCTCCAGGCTCCAATTCTCCTGTTAAAATTGCTCTCCTTAACGTTTGAAACACAATGTCTCGAAGCGGTAAATACTCATTAATCTTCATATTATAAGTATCTTCTATCATTCACGTACACCCCTTTTTGTGTTTTACAATACGTAGTGGTCATATACACGTCTCTTATGCCACGCTGCACTTTAAAATGCCCTACCGCAGCATGGGCTTTTTCTTTGCTCTCAAACAGCCCAAACACTGTCGAACCACTACCACTCATCATAGCTCCCACTGCTCCATGCTTTACAAGATCTTCTTTAAGATCTTGTATAATAGGATGCATAAGGATTGTAACCCCTTCTAATACGTTAACCATATGATCTGCTATTTTGTATAAGTCTTTATCTTGAATAGCTTGTATCATTTCTTCTGTTCGTGGATGCGCTTTAATAGCATTTATATCAAGATTACTGTACACCAACGCCGTAGACACACTAATAGGCGGCTTAACCAAAACAATGTGCGTGTGCAGCATAGGTGCAAGAGGTGTAAGCTCTTCACCTATACCTTCAGCAAGTACAGTCCCCCTTAATATACAAAAAGGTACATCTGCTCCGAGTTTCAGCCCCATATCCATAAGTTGCTGCCTTGAATATCTTGTATCATATAATCTATTAAGCCCTACCAGTGTAGCTGCTGCATCTGCACTCCCCCCGGCAAGTCCTGCCGCTACTGGTATCCTTTTTGTTATTTCTATAGCTATACCGCCTTTTATCTGTGTTTCTTCAAAAAAAAGCTGAGCCGCTCTATAAGCTATATTTTTGTCATTAGTTGGCAGCCAGGAATAGTTGGCTCCCACGCGGATGCCTGTGGCTCTCGTTTTTCTTATATGCAGCGTATCGTATAAGTTAATGGTCTGCATAATCATACGCAAATCATGATATCCGTTTGCTCTTTTCCCAACTACATCTAATGTTAAGTTGATTTTACCTCTTCCTTTTAATATAATTGAGTTCATACTATCTCCTCTAATACATGTTTCTTATTTGTTCTATTATAAGCTTACCTAAATCCTAAGTCAATTAAAATGCATTTACTGTATACACAATACAAAAAAAAGGAGTCCTGGTATACTTTTAGTGTACCTAGAACTCTTTTATATTATTAAAATTTTACTTTTTTAAGTATAATCAATTTTTGTCCTTGGTGAAGCCCATCATTCATATCGATACCATTAACTTCTTGTATATCTCTAACTGAAGTGTTAAATCTCTTTGCTAAATCCCAGAGAGAATCGCCTTTTCTTACTTGGTAAACGGTCATGCTGGGATAGCTATCTAACTCTTCTTTGGTCATATCTTCTAAATCAATCTCTTCCAAGACGTTAAATGTATTTTTTGTATAAACTTCTGCTATATAATCCAGCAGATATTCCACAACAACTTCTTTTCTTGTCTGGGAATATACTTTAATATCTTTTGCTGCCACTCTTGGTGTGACCATGGCTTTGCTGGTGATCCCTTTAACTTCCATATCCTGAGAAAACGGTACAATATTAACAGCTGTGTCTATGATATTGCCTATTTCTTTTGATATGTAAATAGTCTTTATTTCCAGTACCCCTCTAATTGTCAGCTTGTCATCTAATATGACCCTTTCTTCTATAGTCGGTTTGATGGTCACACTAAATATCTCATTGTTTTCTGGGGTAATGTCTTCTATTAAAATAGCCTCTTTTTTAGGAACAGATAAATGCATTCTATTGTGCAAATTCATATACTCCAGTGATTTCTCTTTAGTTGTTACTCTTTTCCCTGGACAATATAAGTCAGATATGGTGGGCTGAACAACACGGTTAAACTTATTGTATCTGGCAACTACAATAAACTCTGCTTCCATGACCCTGTCTTCTCCATCATAATCTGGTGTCACCTGTATATAAGAAGGCAGGACATTTAGCGTGCAATCCCAAAAGAGTTCTCCTTCATCTTTGGGCATCTCTACTCTTCCTTCAAAAGGAACTCTGTGGTTAACCATTTCTACCGTATCGTCTCCACCTACGGCTTTATATAACGTGTTGACTTCAATAATCCCGTTGTACAGCAGCTCCGTTTCAGTTCTCTTAACTTGTTCCTCTTGAAGCTGCACAGAAGTCCTTAAAATCTCTCCTATGCTAGGCTTAGACTGCATAACCGTTAGATCTTCTCTAACCATCAGTCTATCTTCTCTTTCTGTTCCAAGGGTAATCACTTCAATCTGGTCTTCTCTTACCTCAACAGCACTTTCTGTATCTATTCCAGCTATGACCGTTGTCTGCTTGCTTCTTGTGGCGGCTGCATCTATTTGCATAATGGCCTTTACATTGAGCTTTCTTTCATTCAAAATGTGATAACTCATATGCTCTATATTGTATTCAAAGTCAACCCTCTGATCTTTATCCACACCATCCAGAATAACGAAGTCTTCTAATGGAATGTTGCCTTTCATTGTATAGACTACATTGGGATTGTTTTCTGTTGTATAAAGGACCCCCACATCTATTTTCCCCCTATACATGATTCTATCTTGGCTGACATCTAGCTGATCTATGGTGATCTTACCGTCTACTTGAAGTATTCTTTGCATGTCAGGTTTTCCATCTGGTACAATCATGTCACGTTCTTTAATCGCTTGCACGCTCTCTCTTTTTGTCATTTCATCTAATGTGATTGGCTTTCTTATCAGTTCTACTGACATTTCGATTCCCCTCCTATAGCATTATATATACAAGTTTATGTATACATCTTTAAATAATATGCCTTTTTCTTAAAAAATTGGACTAACCAATACTAGTTTTATATATATTCTATATCTTTACAGATTATGCCTCTTCAAAAGCAGTTCCTAAACTTTTATTTTGTCACTTATAATAAGAACCACGTAATGGGTTCTTTTATAAGTGCGGCATCGTATTTCCCATATAAATCATCATCTTCTGTTCAAATTCCCTTTCTGTATCTGTAAATATGGGTTTGCTAAGTTCTCTGTCTATCTCTTCCTCTGTCATATTATCAATATCAAGTTCTTTATTAAATTTTGTAATGGTGTTTTCGAGAGCCTCTTCTATTGATAAAACGTGGTGAAATGGACATTGCGCCACCTTCTCTACTATAAAAACAGGATCTAACGCATGAATAAGAACCCTTCCAGGCGATGCTGCAAAGTCAGCTCCTGCCGCCAATATGCCTTCAAAATAAGACTGACAAGCACCTGCGAAGATGACTAAGTTATCCATACTAGGCCTTATTACTCTGGCTCTCTTTACAGCTTCTATAAAATAGCCTGAATTTCTGTATTCATTAACATCATAGAGGCTTTTATGATGCTTATTGAGCGAATCATGCCCTGTAAGCACCAATATATCCGGCGAATATTTCTCAATAAGATACCTTATTTTCTTAGGTTGTTCCGACTCCATCACATGTTCTCCTATTGCGGGTATATCTAAGGTTTGATAGTATTTAAGACATAAGTTAAGATAAAAAACATCTCCATCTATATGGAGTACTGTTCCTGTTTTTTGAAATCTCGGTAACTTCCCTTTCTTATCATCCTCCCTTTGTTTAATAATCCTCTCGATATTTTGCTGAACCATATTCATAATACTTGTTTCTTGATTGGTAAACCGCATCCCATCTGCCAGTTCTAAGTCTGTCATGGGTGCATCCGCTACTACTCGGTAGGATATGCCCTTCAACCTAGCTACTTGGTTGGGCGAAATGTATGTTATACGAAATAATATATCTCTGCCATAAGATACTCTAACCACATAGTCCCCTATACTAAACATAGTTTAACACCTCTTCTAGCGTCTATTTATTACTATGTTTATTATGTTTAAACTAGTCCTATTCTCCTTTTATGGGTTTTATATTTATCAATTGTTTGTTCCTCTTCTTTTAATTATTGCATAACAAAAAAGCACTGGATTATTTATCCAGTACTTTTTTGTCTATCTCGTATTTATAAATATATTTAATTTGTTGGTGTCAAGTTATATAAAAAACTATTTTGATTGTCACTGTTATCTATAATAATCGTTGTATGATAGGTCTCATACCCTTGCTTTTCTAATGAAACGGTATAATCTCCTACTGGAAGAGTGGTCCTAAAAGGCGTTTGCCCTTTATAAATTCCTCCAATGTACACATAAGCTGATGATGGATCTGTTGAAATATTAATCGTATAAGAAGCATTTGAAGTCCCTGTACCGTTATTAACATTTCTCTCATTACCCGTACTAGGCGCAGTTGTTTCATCTATTATCTGCTCCAAAGTAACTTTTAGATCATATGTAGTTTGATCAAGTTCTAGCTCCTGTTCCCAATCTTTATAGCCTTGTGCCTTGATAATCACTGTATACTTGTCTTGCTTAAGGGAGATTTTTTCACCTTTTGCAAAGGTTTTATCTGCTATCTGTACCGTATAGTCTGTCACTGTACCCGCTACTATGACATTTAAATCTGTAAATGCCTCTTTTGCATCTTTTAATGAGATTTGATAATTTTCTTCTGGAATAAGGTCTATTTCTGTTGTAACAGGCTCATAACCTTTCATCGTAATGAGTATTTTATGTTTGCCTGCTGTAAGCTTTATCGGTTCATCTATATCTTTTAGGGGGATCATCCTTGTTCTGTCAATTTCTAACATCCCCTCGTCAGTGGGAAATTCTAAAATCTGAAGACTGGCTGCACTTTTTAGTACCTTTACACTCCAGACATCCTCACCTACCCCTTGAAGCTCTAATAAATCATATTCACCTAAAAATGATGGGCTTATTTGCCGGCCATTTTCTTTAAAGATTAAAGTATCTTTTGTATACTTGTAGGGCTTTTTACCTATAAGCATTTGACTATCTGCTGTGTTTATTTTGACACCTGTCAAATCCGGCTTAATCCAGCTTCTTGATGTCTTATTGATAGATAATATCTTTTCTTTATCTGTTTGGAAAACAACTTCTACGATATCCCCTTCTTTTATGGTTGCCAGAGGAATCACTCCGCCGTATCCATCACTTACTTTAGTCGATACGGTTATACTTTTATACATCATCTCTTTTTTCTCTATATCAAACGCCACTAGTTTTTCTTGTGTGATTTGTTTGACTAAGGCTAGCACTGTAGCGCTATATTCAACTTTTGTCTCTTGCTTATCTACTAGACTAGAAGCCTGTACACTATTACTTGTCCCACTTTTATCTACATAATATTTTATACCTACAAACATCATAATCATAAGGACACTAAAACCTATGACTGAAGTAATAATCATACTTTTAACGAATGTTTTATTGTCTTTTCTCACTTTATCACTCCTTTTTTATGAGATGATTTGACTGCCCTATATTCATTTTACCTTGTAAGTATAAAATGTCAATAAAATAAGCCTCTATTGTTAGAGGCTTATTCACCATAAGTTAATTGTTTTAGCAGCTTCTAATTGATTATCCATGTACACAATCATATTCTGCCACTTTTGTTCAAACATACTATAGTTCCATCTTCTTTTTGAACCCAGATACTTTGTACATATGCCATTATACTTTTCGGGATAAATCATCATTGCCTTCAGCATTTGAAAGTCTTCTTTTAATAAGGTATTTTTACTGTCATACGCTTTAATGAGTGCATATAAAATATTGACATCCCATTCATTTTTCTGCATGATTCTACCTAAAATATGCGCCAGATCCATCATCTGAATGTCATAATTACATACATCTATATTACTGACTATGTACTCTCCCTTATTTGTTTTGTTTACGGTGTGATAAGTATAATCCTTATGGGCTATTGTCTGGTTTTGTCTTACTGTATGAATAAGTTTTTCGCCGAGGTCTCTGCTTATCCCACCTAAAGCCATTTCTTCCAATCTTGTATACTGGTTACAGCTGTCTAAAAACATAATTTCAAATTTTGATTTTTGTTTAAGTGTGGTGATGCGCCGTTTCAATTTAGTATTTTGAATATTTCTTTTCGTATAATATTCATAAAGGTTTTTAACACTTATATTTTCGGCACTTTTTACTTTGCTTGTTATATTTTGCGCAGCCTTATGAAGCTCTGCCAATACATAGATAGTATTTTTTAGATCTTCAAAATCTCTAAAATCTGTTTCCTCTCCTTCTATGTAGCTTTGCATGATATACACCTGTTCACCATAAACAGCATAGGGGCTTCTTTTTTTAGTTGTATAAATACGATTGATATTTCTAAAGTTATTTTGTCTAAGCTGCACATCTACTTCATGGGTAAATATTATTTGATCTTTAGGTATATCAACTCTTCTTAATAAAAACCTTCCCTTGTTTGTATCTAAATAATAAGTACTTCTTATATATTGATATTTTTTTATACTTATATCATATTGAGAGATTATGTCTTTATTTAATGTTCTCACTTCTTCACCCCTTTTCATGCAATATTCATATTAATACGTGTCGAGTTAATTATCGTCTTCTTATTTATATGATATATGTAAAGAAAAAATATCTATTTTGTCTTTTATTTTTTATAATGCTGTTAGTAATTTGTACTTCCATATCTTGTCAGATATGATATAATACTCATGTTGCAAGTAACTTATCGAGACTACAGAGGTGTACATATGAAGCGTAAAGGATGGTTTATCCCTATTTTAGTTTTTTTTATATCCATATCCGGATTAATCTTTTATCAAAAACGGCAAGACGCCCACTCTTTTGCCGCCGCCACTAGCCTTCCTCCAATCCTATGGTCAGAAACCTCTTCAAATATTAATAAAATTATTTTTAGTGAAGGTGGTCAGGAAATAGAGGTTATTAGGTCTTCACAAGATTGGGAGCTCTCAAAACCTATTATAGAAAAGGCGGATAATCTTTTTATCCATAATATTATCTCATCTTTTAAGGAACCTGCACTTGTTGAAGTCATTGACATTGAACCGACTCAACTCCAAAATTATGGCATAGATGCTTTCTCTCCAACCGTTAAACTCTATACTAAAGACACTCATGTTTACGAGCTCATTCGCGGAATACCAGCCGATGCTTTTAATGACTATGTCTATTCCCCTATGTCAAATACAGTCTATACGATGCCGCAAACAGCCTTTAAAACCCTACCTACGCGCCTCGCTTCATGGCGTGATAAATCTTTACTGGCTTTTGACCAGTCGGATGTAGAAAAAATCGATTTAATCTATAATAACACTGCTTACACCCTCACTCCTGTCACTAATTCTCTTGACATACGTTTTAAAGCGGACGGGCTAGAAGAGGATGTGCTAAACAGGCTAATAGATTTCTTACAGATTTCTACTATTAAAGATTTTATTACAGATCAAGCTGATTCTAAGCTTCTTACGGCGTACGGATTTGATAACCCTACTGTAAAAGTAAAGATTTTCCTAAAAAACAGCGATATTCTTATGTTAACTATAGGCAACAGTATAAAAACGGAAAATCTCTCTTATGCACAAACTAATCTTTCAGGAAACATTGTTACAATGCCGTATTTCGACTTATCTGGTTTAAAAACACTCTCTACCGAAGAAATAGAGCCTACTAATCCTCTCAAATAGCCTATTGGTTATTCAAAATACTTATGTAAATGAAAATGACATAAGTATTTTTTTAAAACGCTTGACTTTATCACTTTACCACGCTAAACTATACAAGGGTTTTATGTAATAAATAACTTTATACTGGAGGGTATGTAATATGACTATGAAAAATTTGATAACAAAAATAATAACTTTATCCTTAATGGGATCATTTGTATTAGGCGTTGCAGGCTGTAGCACAAAAGGTAACAACGCAGCAGCACCTGCCGCTGAAAGTACACTTGATCAATCTGTTTGGGTAGTTGGTTTAGATGACCTATTTGCGCCAATGGGTTTTAGAGATGAAAAAGGTGAGATTGTCGGCTTTGACGTTGACATTGCCAAAGCTATAGGTGAGAAATTAGAAAAAGAAATCCAGTTCCAACCTATCAACTGGGATATGAAAGAATCCGAATTAAATGCAGGTAATATTGATTTAATATGGAATGGCTATACCATTACCGATGAACGCAAAGAAAAAGTAAGTTTTTCAGTGCCTTATCTGGATAATAAACAAGTCATTGTTACATTAGCAGCATCCGATATTAAAGCTAAGGCTGACTTAGCTGGCAAAAGGGTCGGCGCCCAAAGTGAGTCCAGTGCAGTGAGTGCCATGGAAAAGGATAGTGCCCTGTATCAAAGCTTTGACGGTGGTAAGGCTATTACTTTTGAAGATAATAACCAAGCTTTGATGGATCTTGAAGCTGGCAGACTGGATGCTGTAGTTGCTGATGAAATTCTTCTTCGTTATTACATTACTTTAAAAGGTCAAGAAAAATTCACTGTCTTAGATGAGAACTTTGGAGATGAGCAATACGGAGTTGGTATACGAAAAGACGATTCACGTATGGTAGATGCTTTTAATGCAGCGTACGCCGAACTCAAGGAAGATGGCACCCTTAAAGCTATTTCTGAAAAGTGGTTTGGTGAAGACATTACTAAATAATTTTGATGGAACTAAGGAGGCTCTCTATTGGATAATCTCATTACTTTTTTAGACTATTTTAAGATGCTTATGCCCCAAGTGATAAGTGGCCTACTAATCACTTTACAGATATTTAGTCTTACGCTTATTTTTTCTATTCCCTTAGGCGTTCTTATTGCCTTAGGACGGTTATCTAAGTTGAAAATATTAAAGGCTATTACAGGTACATATATACTGATTCTGAGAGGAACTCCTCTTTTATTGCAGATTATCTTTATCTTTTTTGGACTTCCTTTAATAGGTATCACTTTAGACCGTCTGCCTGCTGCTCTTTTTGCCATCACTTTGAACTATGGTGCTTATTTTGCGGAGATATTTAGGGCGGGTATCCGTTCCATTGATAAGGGGCAGTATGAGGGGGCTGAAGTGTTAGGCTTATCTCCCAAGGATACTTTTTTTAGAATTATATTTCCCCAAGCGCTTAAAAGAGTTCTTCCTCCTGTCGGCAATGAGGTCGTTACCCTTATCAAAGATACTGCTTTAGTTTATATTCTAGGGTTAGATGATCTTCTGAAGGTTGGTAAAATAGCTGCCAATAGGGATGCTACCTTGCTTCCTTTAGTGATTATAGCCGGCATTTATCTTCTCCTTACTTATTTCCTAACGAAATTCATGACAGGTTTTGAAACAAAATATGATTATTATCAATAGGTAGGAGGAACTTTTATGCTAAAAATAGAAGGCTTAAGAAAGAGCTTTGGTCATACGCAGGTGCTTAAGGGCGTAGACCTAGAATTATTTAAAGGTGAAATTCTAGTCATTGTGGGTCCCTCTGGCGGTGGCAAAACGACACTGCTAAGATGTATTAATTATTTAGAAAAATGTAGTAGTGGAACAATCTCCATAGATGGAAAGTATCTGCTGCATGATGGGGTCTATGCTTCAAAAAATGAACTTATGAAAAT
>JAQSYC010000094.1 GCA_029256345.1 Clostridia bacterium
TATAGGATCGGGCCTTTTTGATTATAAAAATTTACAGGTTATTTCTAAAAGGAGATTATTAAAAATGTTAAATAAAAAAACAGTAGAAAGTTTACAAGGTCTTGCAGGTAAAAAGGTATTAGTACGTTGTGACTTTAATGTACCCCTTAAAGAGGGTGTCATCCAAAACGAAAACCGTATTGTAGGGGCTCTTCCAACAATTAAGAAATTAATGGAACAAGGGGCAAAAGTGATCCTTTGCTCACATCTTGGCAAACCAAAAGGCGAAGCAAAACCTGAGCTTTCATTGGCGCCAGTTGCAGAAAGTCTTTCTAAACATTTAGGGGTTGCTGTAAAATTTGCTGATGACAATGAAGTGGTTGGAGCAGCAACAAAAGCTATGGCAGCGGATCTTAAAGACGGCGAAGTGATGCTTCTTCAAAATACCCGTTACAGAGGAGAAGAAACAAAATATGGCAAAGATGAAGCAGCAGCTGAGTATGCAAAAGAACTGGCAGCGCTTTGTGACAATGAAGTATTTGTAAACGATGCTTTTGGTACAGCACATCGTGCACACTGCTCAAATGTAGGTGTAACAAAGTTCACTAAAGAAAATGCAGTAGGATACCTGATGGAAAAAGAAATCAAATTCCTTGGAGATTCTGTAGAGAATCCAGTGCGTCCTTTTGTAGCTATTCTTTAAGATAAACGTGATCAATAACCTTCTTGAAAAAGTAGATATCCTTATTATCGGTGGGGGTATGGCTTATACTTTCCTTAAAGCACAAGGGCAAGAAATAGGCGGATCACTTCTAGAAGAAGATAAGATGGAATATGCTTTAGAAATGATTAAAAAAGCAGAAGAAAGAGGCGTTAAGCTTTTACTGCCAGTAGACCATGTGATCGGCAAGTCATTCTCTAATGATACAGAGTTCAAAACAGTAGAGACTATTGAAGCTGGCTGGTCAGGTTTTGATATTGGACCAAAAACAATTACACTTTACATGGAAGCTCTAAAAGGCGCTAAAACAGTTGTATGGAACGGACCAATGGGTGTGTTTGAGTTCGCGAACTTCGCAGAAGGTACTTTAAAAGTAGCAGAAGCACTTGCAAATCTTGAAGATGCAACAACAGTTATCGGGGGCGGAGACTCTGTAAATGCTGTTAAACGTCTAGGTTTCGCAGATAAAATGAGCCATATTTCAACAGGCGGCGGAGCAAGTCTTGAATTCCTTGAAGGTAAAGAACTTCCAGGGGTAGCAGCAGCTGATAATAAATAATAAAAGCAATCTGAGGATACTTATAAATTTCACACTTTAAAGTTTAATTTATTTTGAAGGATCTATAGTGTGAAATCATTGAGAGAAACAACTTTGTATTGACGAATACTACAAGTCTATAGAGTGTTTCTCTATATAAAACACCATCAAAGGAGATAGAATCATGCGTAAAAAAATCATAGCAGGCAACTGGAAGATGAATATGACTCCAGCAAAAGCTGTAGAACTTATCAACACTTTAAAAGATAAAATCAATGTAGCAGATGTAGATGTAGTAGTATGCCCTCCTTATGTAGCACTTCCAGCGGTACTTGAGGCTGTAAAAGGAACAAATATTGAAGTAGGCGCACAAAATATGTATTTTGAAGAAAGCGGAGCCTATACTGGAGAAATAGCACCAGATATGCTTGTAGAGCTTGGCGTAAAATACGTTATTATTGGTCACTCAGAAAGAAGACAATACTTTGCTGAAACAGACGTGACTGTCAATAAAAAAGTAAAAAAAGCTATTGAGCATAACCTCATTCCTATTCTTTGCGTAGGTGAAAGCCTAGAAGCAAGAGAACAAGGGATTACTATCGATTTAGTACGTCAGCAGACAAAGATTGCACTCAAAGATGTGGCAACGATGGATGTTAAAAAAGTTGTTATTGCTTACGAACCTATTTGGGCAATCGGAACAGGCAGAACAGCCACTTCAGGTCAAGCAGAAGAAGTATGCAAGGCTATAAGAGACGTAGTAGCTGAAGTGTATGGAAGCGGCGTAGCTGATGAAGTAAGAGTACAATACGGCGGCTCTGTAAACGGCGCTAATGCCAATGAGTTATTTAACATGGGCAATATCGATGGGGGCTTAGTAGGTGGAGCAAGTCTTAAAGAAGAGTTTGTATCTATTGTAAACTACTAAGATTTAAAGGAGAATAATGATGAGTAAACAAACAACGTTGTTGTTAATACTGGATGGATTTGGTATTAATGAGAGATGCGAAGCAAATGCTATTTGCCAAGCAGAAAAACCTCATATAGATAGAATCATGAAACAGTATCCCACTGTAAAAGGTTATGCAAGTGGTATGGCAGTAGGTCTTCCAGATGGACAGATGGGTAATTCAGAGGTTGGGCATCTTAATATGGGAGCCGGACGTACTGTTTATCAAGAACTCACACGTATCACAAAGTCTATTGCAGATGGTGATTTCTTTACCAATAAAGCGCTTCTGAAAGGCATACAAAACTGTATCGATAAAGATTCAGCGCTTCATTTATTTGGACTCCTTTCAGACGGAGGTGTGCACAGTCACATTACCCATGTTTATGGACTTTTAGAAATGGCCAAAAAAGCTGGACTGACTAAAGTATATGTACATCTTTTCTTAGACGGCCGTGATACGCCGCCTACATCTGGTAAAGGTTATGCAGAGGATTTGGCAGCTAAGATCCGAGAAATTGGTGTAGGTGAGATTGCCTCAGTATCTGGCCGTTACTACGCTATGGACCGTGATAATAGATGGGACCGTGTTGAAAAAGCTTATGATACCATTGCAAAAGGTATAGGCAATGAAGCTACGGATGCAGTAGAAGCCATTGCAGCTTCTTATGCAGAAGGCAAAAATGATGAGTTTGTACTGCCTACAGTCATTACTAAAGACGGTGCTCCAGTAGGGAAAGTGTCAGAAAATGATACGGTTATTTTCTTTAACTTCAGACCAGACAGAGCCCGTGAGATCACAAGAGTATTTTGTGACCCAGAGTTCTCAGGTTTTGAAAGAAACAGAATCCCTGTACACTTTGTAACCTTTACACAATATGATATTACCATTCCAAATAAAGAAGTGGCTTTTGCACCTCAGACCTTGACCAATACTTTTGGTGAATACTTAGCTCAACAGGGCAAAACACAGCTGCGTATTGCAGAAACAGAAAAATATGCTCATGTAACCTTTTTCTTTAATGGCGGCGCAGAGGAGCCAAACCCAGGGGAAGAAAGAAAGCTGATTCCATCACCCAAAGTTGCCACTTATGACTTGCAGCCAGAGATGAGTGTTTATGAAGTAGCTGATCAGCTGGAAGAGTCCATCAGATCAGGGAAATATGATGTGATTGTAGCAAACTTTGCAAACCCAGACATGGTAGGTCATACAGGTATGCTGGAAGCTGCAAAAGCGGCCATAGAAGCTGTTGACAAAGCAGTGGGCAAGGTTATTAAGGCTATTGAAGAAACCAATGGCTATGCCTTTATCTGTGCAGACCACGGGAATGCAGAGCAGATGATAGACTATACTAACAATGAGCCTTTCACTGCACATACGATCAATCCAGTTCCTTTTGTTCTTGTTAATTATAAAGAAGGGGTAACCCTTAAAGAAGGCGGCAAGCTTGCAGATATAGCCCCAACCCTTCTTGAAATGATGGGAATGGATAAACCAGCGGAAATGACAGGGGAATCCCTGCTTCAAAAATAATCAACCAGTCATTATTAAAAATACAGATAGTGTACCAAGCTTTTGGATAAAAGTTTGATACACTATTTTTTTGAAAAAATTTTTAAATTTTACATAGATATATCTTGATATAATTTTGGTATTGTGTCAACATATAGATATAGAATTCATAAAGAGGTCAGAAACAGATGGGTTTTATAAACGCCAAATTAAAGGAGTAAATGGGTCAGCATTTACTATGCATAAATTGGCTTTGAAAAGGTAAAAATACTTTAGAATATTAATAAGAATGGGAGGCTTTGATCATGAAGGGATATATAGAAATTTTAGATGTATTTGCAAGAGAAGTGATAGACTCAAGGGCAAACCCTACTATAGAAGTTGAAGTTGTTGTAGAAGGTAACTATGTAGGACGTGCTATTGTTCCGTCGGGTGCATCTACTGGTGAGAGAGAAGCTATTGAGCTTAGGGATGAAGATGCTTCAAGATACAATGGTAAAGGTGTTACAAAAGCTGTAGATAATGTCAACAAAGTGATTGCTGAAACTATTATTGGCATGAATGCTTTAGACCAGACAACGATAGATCAGATGCTTATTGATTTAGATGGTACGCCAACTAAATCAAAGCTTGGTGCTAATGCTATCTTAGGAGTCTCTATGGCTGTTGCAAAAGCGGCTGCAAAGGCACTCAAAGTACCGCTATATCAGTATTTGGGTGGGTTTAATGCAAAGGTGCTTCCTGTGCCTATGATGAATATTTTAAATGGCGGCCAGCATGCAGACAATACAGTGGACCTTCAGGAGTTTATGATTATGCCAGTGGGTGCTCCTAGCTTTAAAGAAGCACTCAGAATGTGTATCGAAGTGTATCATACACTCAAAAAAGTATTAAACGGCAGAGGACTTGCAACTGGAGTAGGTGATGAGGGTGGTTTTGCACCAGACCTTTCTACGGCAGAAGAAGTACTTACATTGATTGTAGAAGCAATACAAAAAGCAGGTTATACACCTGGTGAACAAATCTATATTGCCTTAGATGCAGCAGCTTCTGAACTTTATAATTCAGTAGACGGCAAATACTACTTTGAAGGTGAAAGTAAAATGCGAGGTAAAGAGATTATCAGAACATCTGAAGAGATGGTTGACTACTATGAAAGCCTAGTAGACAAATTCCCTATTATATCTATAGAAGATGGGGTTGGAGAAAATGACTGGCAAGGTTGGGAACTCCTCACTAAGAGACTTGGCAGCAGAGTGCAGCTGGTAGGAGATGACCTTTTTGTAACCAATACTGAGATTTTAGAAAAAGGGATTCAAAAGGGTGTAGGTAACTCTATTCTTATAAAGGTTAACCAGATTGGTACCCTTACAGAGACCTTTAATGCCATCGAAATGGCTACGAGAGCAGGGTACACAGCAGTAGTATCTCATCGCTCTGGTGAATCAGAAGATGCAACCATAGCTGATATCGTAGTGGGCGTTAATGCAGGACAGATCAAAACCGGTGCGCCTGCCCGCTCAGACAGAACAGCTAAATACAACCAACTCCTTCGTATTGAAGAGCAGTTAGGTGATGTAGCAGAATACAGAGGTATCAAATCTTTCTTTAACATCAAGAAATAAAAAGGTTAGATGAGAAAGTTGATCATCAATCATTAACCATAAAAGGACAGATTTAGAGTATTCTAAGTCTGTCTTATTTTGCATAAAAGAGCTTTTTTAGGGGGAAAAAACAGTTGTTTAAAACATGTTGACTAATTGGTCAATATGTTTTAATATAAAAAGTATAAACTACGAAATATATAAAATATTTCTAATTGTTTTATCAAAGTATTTGATACATAATAGTCATTAGGAAGTAAATAGTTAAATAGTCATGGAGGGGAAATTTAAAATGAGTGAAGAAAAAGTACAATTAGACGACCAAGGAAGGGATTATTTAGACGGTGGTTTTGCTGTAGTCGATAGAGAAAAGATTATTGAAGAAGAAACAAGGGTAATTACCCCTTGGTATAAGCACTTTATCAACGTATTTGTTGCACCAAGAAAAATGATGGAGGAAAACTTTTATCAGGATCCGCCTAAAGGGGTAAGTATTGGTATAGTAGGCGCTATTTTATTTACCGTTATTATGACGTTATTGACGTTGCAAAATCCTATTACAAAACAGCAGTCGCTAGATGCCATGAGAATGAATGGAATAGCTGAAGAGATGCTTGGACAGAATTATGTCATGGCACAAGTAACTGGAACGATAATCGCAGTTGTTGTTATTTTTGTTGGGGCTTTTTTTACGGCGCTTGTTATTCAAATTGTCAAAGCAATTATTAAGGATAAAGGCAGATTTGGTTCACTTTTTACAGTAGCACTGCTTTCACAAATGGTTGCAGCGGCACTGATGTGTATTGATAGACTGATCGCCATAGTGATTCCAACGGCTAGTACAAGTGTGTTAGGTCTTCCCATTTTACTCAGTGAGGATATTATGATCACGAATATGACACTGGGAATACTGGCCCAAATAGCTACGATTCCGTCTATCTTAAGCATTTGCATATTAGTGATTGGATATTCGGTGGTTACAAGAACAAGTACTAAAAAAAGTATTGCAGTGATTGCAGGTGTTGAGGTATTTTTCATACTGGTGAGCCTTGGGTTTGCTTATGTAGGTCAAATGTTTATGCAAAATATGCAGTCAGGCCTATAAAGCGGATAGGGCTTATTTGCAAAATTGATTGATTTCTTAACAAATTTATGATAGTATAAGAAAAGATGTGCATATCATACGGTTTGAAGGAGGCTTTAAACTATGGCAATAGCAAAAATAGTCATTACCATAATTTATATCATTGCTGCACTTGCAATCATTGCAGTTGTTTTAATGCAAGAAGGTAAATCAGCAGGACTTGGTTCTATAGGCGGTGCTTCAAGCAGCAGCGGCAGCAGCTACTGGGATAAAAATAAAAAGCATAGTTTGGAAGGCAAGTTTGAAAGATGGACTAAACTTACAGCAGCGCTTTTTGTTATTCTTGCATTAGTACTTATGGTTCTTTAATGAGTAACAGATACACCCTATATCTCAGATATAAGGTGTATTTTTTGTTTTTTGAGATTTAAGGAGAGAAAAGCCTAACAAGAGGATTAATTATAATTAGAGTATGGTATACTATATTTAAAGAAATAACTGATTGAGTTATAAATCAAACAGATATTTAAAAAGCTGTAAATTTGCAAAAGAAAAGAGATGATACGATGAAACTAGAAGAAAATACTCCTAAGACGTTGACGAGAAAACAAGTGATTATTGATATGATGAAACATCCAGGGTATGTCCCTATGAAAATTAAAGAAATTGTTGCAGTGCTTCAAGTGCCAGACGAGGATAGGCCAGAGCTTGAAGAGCTCCTTGGAGAACTTATTAAAGAAGGAAAAATCATTCGTACGAAAAGGGGTAAGTTTGCTGTTCCTCAAACCTTTAATCTGGTG
>JAQSYC010000095.1 GCA_029256345.1 Clostridia bacterium
AATGCTGATTATGGTCTCTTAAATACATTACTTCAATCTATTGGACTTGAGAACTTGATGAATGATTGGCTTGGACAGGAGAGTACGGCTTTAGTATGTGCTTTTATTCCTATATTGTGGCAATATGTAGGTTATCATATGCTCATTATGTATGCGGGAGCAAAGTCCATTTCTACGGATATTTATGAAGCCGCTAAAATAGATGGGGCCACATCCATCAAAACAGCATTTTATATTACCATTCCACTTTTAAAACCTATTTTAAAGGTTTGTATAACCTTTTCAATGATTGGTGCATTAAAAGTGTTTGATTTAATCTATGTTTTAACAAATGGCGGTCCATTTCATTCAACCGAAGTGCCAAGTACCCTAATGTATACCACTATTTTTGATAATTTTCAATATGGCTATGGCAGTGCAATATCTGTATTTATTATTTTGGAATGTTTAGTGCTTACGGTACTTATTGATAGGGTGATGAAACTAGATTAAATAGTGGGAGGTTTATTTTTATGAATAGTCTATCGGCAGCTTTATCTAACAAAAAAGATATAAAAAAAGTGTTTTTGCAGATATTTCTTGCAGTATTTGCAATGATACAAATATACCCTTTGATATGGTTAGTATTATTTTCTTTTAAAGACAACAATGAAATATTTGGAGGAAATATTGCAGGTTTTCCAAATACATGGCGTATTCAAAATTACGCCAGTGCAATATCTCAAGCTAATGTCATGAAGTATTTTGTTAACAGTGTTTTTGTAACCACCGTAACAATCGTACTAGTCATTTTGCTGTCGTCCATGACGGCGTATGCCATCTACCGCATGAAATGGAAGCTAAGCAATCTCACCCTGATGATTATTTTATTAGGACTAATGATTCCTATTCATGCAGCCTTGTTACCATTATTTATGGTTCTTAAAAATCTCAAGCTGCTTAATACCTTTTGGGCGCTTATCATCCCGTATACTGCTTTTGGCGTGCCAATGGCAATATTTATATTAGGAAGCTTTTTAAATGGTATTCCAAGAGAGCTTGAAGAAGCAGCAGCAATAGATGGGTGTAGTATCTACAAAATATTTTATTCAGTGATACTGCCGCTCATCAAACCGGCTATTGCAACAGTATCTATTTTTACCTATCTTTCGACATGGAATGAGCTGATGTTTGCGGTGACCTTTATCAATAAAAAGGAATTTAAAACACTTACTGTAGGCATTATGTCCATGGTAGGAACTTATGTCACAAAATGGGGGGAGATTGGAGCAGGACTTGTGATTGCCACATTACCAACCATACTCATTTATATTTTGCTGAGTGATCAGGTACAAAACAGCTTAACAGCAGGAGCAGTAAAAGGTTAGTTAAATATAAGAGGGTTTTAAAATAATTTTAAAGCAAAGGTGAAACGATAATGGCAAAATACATTGTAAATGTGCAAAATAAAAAATCTAAAATTGATAAAAATATTTATGGGCATTTTTCAGAGCATCTAGGCAGATGTATTTATGAAGGCATCTATGTGGGCGATGACTCTAGTATACCCAATGTAAAGGGCATGAGAATAGATGTGGTAGAAGCACTAAAGAACATCAAAGTTCCGGTGCTTAGGTGGCCGGGGGGGTGCTTTGCAGATGAGTACCACTGGAAAGATGGTATAGGACCTAAGGGAAATCGCAAAAAAATGGTTAATACCCATTGGGGAGGAGTCGTAGAAGACAATAGCTTTGGGACCCACGAGTTCATGGAACTTTGTAGTCAAGTTGGCTGTGAACCTTACATCAATGGTAATTTAGGCAGCGGTACGGTACAAGAAATGTCAGAGTGGGTAGAATATTTGACTTTTGACGGTATTTCCCCTATGGCAGAGCTACGCAAAAGTAACGGTCAGGAAAAAGCGTGGCAGGTTAAATACTTTGGGGTTGGCAATGAAAACTGGGGATGCGGCGGTAATATGAGGCCAGAATATTATGCCGATGAATACCGTAGATATCAAACTTATTTAAGGAATTATGGTTCTAATAAGCTTTATAAAATAGCCTGCGGAGCCAACGGCAGTGATTACAACTGGACTGAGGTACTGATGGAGAGAGCGGCTCAGTATATGGATGCACTTACCCTTCATTACTATACGATTCCAGGGGGATGGGACCATAAGATGCCAGCTCTGGGGTTTGATGAAGCGGCCTATTATCAGACGATAAAAGAAGCTGTTTTTATGGAGGAATTATTAGACAAACATAGTCATATTATGGATCAGTATGACAAAGAAAAGCGTATTGCGGTGATTGTAGACGAGTGGGGCAGCTGGTATCAAGTAGAACCAGGTACTAATCCAGGCTTTTTATACCAGCAAAACACGATGCGAGATGCTATGCTTGCAGGGGTTACGTTAAATATATTTAATAAATATGCAGATCGCGTACGGATGGCTAACCTAGCGCAAATCGTTAATGTATTGCAAGCCATCATCTTAACTGAAGGAGAAAAGATGGTACTTACCCCTAGTTATCATGTATTTGACTTATATAAAGTGCATCAAGAAGCCATTTTGTTAGAGAGTTTTATCAGTCAAGAAGATGTTGGAAGTAACAACTATAGCATCAAGGATCTCTATGAGTCAGTTTCAATGGATGATGCAGGACAAGTGAATATGACAATCTGTAATACAGATTTAAATGAAGCGAAGACAATAGAAGGCATGTTACAAGGCTTCGAAATCAAGGAAGTAAAAGGGCGTGTGTTATCTGATAAAATGGATGCGCATAATACTTTTGAAGAGCCAAACAAGGTTAAACTTGAAGTGTTTGATGGGGTCAACTTCACAGGAGAAGATTTCAAAGTGAAAGTTCCGCCATGCAGTATCGTGCAGTTAACTTTTATTGGGGTGTAGAGGGTGGAAGTGACCTGTAAACGCTGTAAGTTATTTGAGCAAGACAAGGAGCAGTTGTTAAGCACTCTAAAATCTTATATTGAATCCCTAAGCGAGGAAGATAAAGTATCACAAGAACTATATGAAGAAAGACTTTCGAGGTGTGAGTGTTGTGAGAGTCTAGGGAATGGACTGTGTAAGTTTTGCGGATGTTTTGTAATCGTTAGGGCGATTAAAAAGAAGATGAATTGCCCGCATCCGAGAGGTGAAAGATGGCACAAACAAGATTAAATAGTGTAGTGAAAAATCAGCTCCGTTGTGATATTATATTGCTATGATATCTAACGGGGTTGTTTTTCATGATAGATTATTTTTAGACGTTCAGATATCACTTTGAAATAGTACATAGGGGGCAATATGAAAGAAAGCGTGTTAAGAACAATAGGATCCCTATATATCACCATAACAGGAATGATTTATATAGGTGTACTGACGGTAAAAGAATTATACAATTGGGTTCTCATTAGAGAAGAAGCGTATTCTTATATATTGGCGGCATGTTGCTGTGGGATTGTAGTCAAAGCGATAAAAAGAAAGAAGACATTAATAAGAAATATCAGTATACTCGTTTTCTCTCTTATAGTGGTTTGCAGTGTGCTTTTAGGGGGATTTCAGAGTTTAAATAATCATAAAACTTTTCAGATTCCATCAAGTAAATATGATATTTTAACTGAAGATACTTCGCTTTTTGGAACCTCTATTACAAATTTTTATATGAAAGAAAAGCTTGTTTTTGCAAGATATATAGGAGCCATATCTCTAGAAGCAGCAGGGGGAATAATCGATAATCAAGAAACAAAATTAAATTGGATCAATGAAGACATATTAAACATAGAATATAGGCAAAACACAGGAAAAGTCATTAAATTTACCATCAATTTTAATACAGAAGAGTTTAAATATGATTTGGATGTCCCAAAGGCACCCAAATATTGGTAGATGAAGAAGGCAACCCCATGAATGTATGACAATGTGTCAAAGTTCGTGGGGTATAGTATTTATAAAAGAATAAGGGCCTGATACAAATGTACCATTGTTTTTAATCAAGTATTAGCAGTGGAGCTCCTCTTTCCACGATGTGTAGACGACAGTTGCTTTGGTAGTGGACAAAGGGGCTGTATTATCTGGAGTGATAGCTGTTACTTGGGTTGGATTTCCCAGGAAATGAGGGTTAAATATTGCCAATTGTCAGTTCTGCTGTAGACCCTGAAAAGGAGATACCCTGAAGAGATAGATATAAAGAATATGTACATCCTATAAGTGTATAATAAAATTATTGTTAGACATGGGTATCATTAGGTTGTTTAAATCTTAAATAATAGAAAAGAAGGAATATCATGGAAGAGGCTAAACTCATTGAAATTTTAAAAATCAACCCTGCTAGTATAAAAACCATTCATCAACCCACAGATGAGATGAAGTTATTGGCTATACGAAAAGATGGGCTTGTATTAGAATACATAGATAACCCCACAAAAGAGATGGAAGAATTGGCTATGGCAAATAACACAAGAACCATTAAATTTATCAATAATCCAACAGAAGATATGATGATAAAAGCTGTAAAGGATGGATGGAGCATCTTACAGTATATTAAAAATCCAACGGATCAAGTGATAAGATTAGCTATCAATCAAGCAGGATGGGCTATTCAATATGCTAAAGCGCCAAGTGAGGAGCTGCAATTATTAGCAGTGAAAAAAAATTATGATGCCTTAAAGTATATCAAAGAGCCGTATGAAAGTGTGCAAGAAGAAGCGGTTAAAATCAGTTATGAGGCATTAAGGTATATAGCTTCACCAACCCTCAAGCTAGAACTGATGGCCATTAAAAATAATGAAGCAGCTGTCAAATTTATCAACCATTTAGATAAGCCTAAAATGTTAGCCTTTTTGAAAGCCAATATTTTAGTTATCAAATATATCATAAGGGAAATTACCCTAGATGAATTAGAAGAGGTATTAAAAGAAGCTTTATCAAAGGAAGATATTGAAGAAAAATACGTAAGAGATTTTTTAAACTGTAGTACGATAGACAGACATAATCACATTATGCCCATAGATAAGATGATATTTATTTATAAATATGGCAGCAAAAAAGCGAAGAAAATAGCAGTAGATGAAAAGCTCAAGATGATATAGAGGAGAGACAAAATGAATTTTATAGAGACATTGAAAAGTGTTGATTTGGTACTAGCCACTGGCGAAGTACCGCTGATAGTGGGCGAAAGCGGTATAGGGAAAACAGCTTTAGCAAAAGTGATGGCTAAGGAAAAAAGTTGGCATTTAATTGGTATTGATGGGAATTTACTTAAAGAAGGTGAAATAGGCGGTCTTCCAACGATAGAGGTTTATAGGACCATGGATGAGAATGGCAATGAGATAGAAAAGAAGACAACAGTCTATGCTGTTCATAACAAATTAAAGGAAATGGATGAAGCAGTAGCTAAAGGTCAAACAGTTCTTTTATTCATAGATGAAATCAATCGGTGTGAGCATACTGTGCAACAGGAACTGATGAATTTGATATTAAATAGAGAAATCAATGGGTATAGGTTACATGAAGACGTGAAAATCTTAGCAGCGATGAATCCATCAAGTAAATATGGGTCAGAATTTGATTATCAAGTGGTTGATATGGACGCCGCTCAAGAAAATAGATTCGTATGGTTAAATATGGAGAGTGATGCAGCGCAATGGCTGCAGTGGGCAATGGGGGCAGGTATTGAGCAAAAAGTTATAGAATTCATTTCAACCTTCCCGGAATACTTAAATAAGAAAAACGAAGAAGATGTAAAAGCAACCCCAAGAAGTTATGAAAGGGTTTCTAAGAGTTATAAGGTTTATAAAGAGGGAAAGGATGCCATATCGCGAGCGGTATTTTTAAATGTTATCAAAGGCAATGTAGGAAAGGTTATTGCAGAAGAGTTTATAAGTTTTGTTGAAGGGGATTACAGTCCATTAATAACCTATGAAGATGTTTTTTTAGGAGAAAGTCTAAATCAAGCGATTAGTGAAAAAATCAAAAGTGAAAGTCATACAAGACTCTATTTATCAGCTGTCAATATTTTAAAAAGAATGGAACGTGAAATAGAAACTCAGGAATATGAGGGCAGTTACTTGATTAATAGATGGATTGCATTTTTAAAAGCGTATCCAGTTGATCTGATGGTAGGTCTTATGAAAGATATGAAAAATAGTTATCGTGCAGTTTATAAAAGTGCGATAGAAAATGAACAGTTTGTGGAGGCCTATTTTGAAACTTATGGTTTAATAAGGGGATAATAATAGATGGAAAATTATTTTGAAAAACAAGCTAGAGCGCTTTATGAAAAAGCAAATGAAATGATTAATACTGTATCTATGTTAAAAACAAATCATGCAGGAAACGGATTTGATGTAGCTATCCCTCAAGATTTTAAGGACAAGTTTTTTAGCCTTGTAGACCAAGTTAATTTAGGGCTTATGGAAGAGACAGATAACTTCTATGGCTATTTTTTGTTTCAAATGTCTAGGGAGATAAGATTTGATATAACAAGTCCAAGTGCTGTCAATTTTAAGGGGGCTAAATACGTTATCTATTTTAACCCCATCCTCTTTCTAACGCTCACTATCGACCAAATGGAGACGACCATTAAGCATGAAATCCAC
>JAQSYC010000096.1 GCA_029256345.1 Clostridia bacterium
CAAAAGGCAGTTCAGTTTTACCTGACAAAAGGGTCTCAAGTACAACACTCAATGCACCTATTTGGAGACCGACCACAGCTGACACCATTGAGGCTCCAAAAATTCGCTTAGACGTAAGCCCCTTACGGGTTATCCCTTTATAAATCATGGGATAGGCTATAAAACAAGTGTAAAACCCAAGGTTAAATACATTGCATCCATACGCAAGCAATCCGCCATCTCCAAAAAACAAAGCTTGAATCAGTAGAATAGAGGCCATAGCCAAAAATCCTGCATAAGGTCCTAGTAATATAGCAAGCAGCATACCTCCTCCGATGTGCCCGCTTGACCCCGTTCCTGGTATTGCAAAATTTATCATTTGTGCTGCAAAAACAAAGGCTCCCATTACCCCCATCAGAGGAATCTTTTTCTCATCCATATCCTCTTGAATTTTTTTAATCGAATAAGCTGCGATTCCAGTCGAAGCAGCCAGTAAAGTGCCACCTACAACAGGTGAGATTAAGGCATCAGCCATGTGCATAACATCAACTCCTTTACATGATAAAATGACCCAAAAAGGACAGGTTTTTAGGCTTTCTCCCCTTCATGGGTCTGATTTAAATTTATTTTTTCTAATGGTTATACAAACCTTCATGGTTCAAATTTATATTTACGATATCATATTCCATGAATTGTTGTCAACCATTATTTTACAGAAGATTTAAAAACTTCCTCTGCTATATACTCTGCTGCTTTTTCAGCTCCATTTTTTTGATGGATTTTTTGCAGATTTCTCTTCATCTTTTCCTTTCGGCCACACATATATGCTATGGCACACTCAAGACTTTTTTCCTCTACCTCTTCTAAACACAAAGCCACACCTTTCTCTTCTGCTAATTGAGCTCTTTTCACCTGATCGTCATATACAGTGTTGAGGTTAGGTACAAATAAACTCGGCACTCTAAAATACAAAAGTTCATGAAATGTATTGTAGCCAACTGCCGATACTGCAAAATCAATCGCTTTAAAATATCTCGCATTGGGATAACTTCTTACAATCTTAACTCTTTTATCTTTGATACAAACTTTGTCTCCGATAATGGATTCACCTAAAAGCACCATGTGCGTAGGATTTTTTAAAATGCATTTTATAATCAGATTATAGTGCTCCTTAATATCATTAATATTGCCAGCCCCTAGCTGTACATAAAACAAACTGTTGCCTCCGTCTACACCAAGTTCTTGTCTTGCAGCTGCCCTTTCATAAGCTTCTGAGCGATCAATCAAAATAATAGGATTGCAGTGTTTTACTTTTGATATTGCCCCTAAATCTTCTGAGTAACTTCTTGCTGCTTCCCTCGGTATAATGATTAAGTCAAACTCTTTTTCTAGTTCTTCCCTCTTTAAGCTGTTATTCTTATCCCCTTCTCTTTTAATCCAAATACTCTTTAATGCATCATTTTGTCTTAAACTGCTGATAACCCCTCCATAGGGATAAGCCCCATCAAATACAATAGCTGCTGGGTCGTAAATATCGATGATCTGTTGCAGCATACTTTTCATATACTCATTCCATTTAGTTACTGTCACCGTTTCTGGCATCAGTGCTTTAGTCGGAATATAATAAAACATAAAACCTTCGTTCCTGATAACTTCTGTTGCTAAAGAAGTTGAGAAAAACACAATCTCTAATGTATCATCCAATTCTCTCAGTCTTTTAGCGACCGCCAGTCCTCTTGTCAAATGCCCTAGTCCTGCACCATTAGTGACCATAAAAACGATTGTTTTTTTCATAGATTCCTCCTTTCCTTTGTGGCCCTCTAATCAGTTGCCTACAAATAATCTACTCCACATTTTGGCCCAATTTAAAAACCTTTTGGCTCTCTATCTGGCTCATGGCATCTCTTGTATCATAAATAAGCTGAGAGTACTTTTCTATCCATTCATAGTCTAAATTGCTGTGGGCTGTGACAATAACCGTTAAATCCATTGTCTTTAAGGTGTCTGCTGTTAAAGGGCTACTGTAAATCAATTCGCTATTTTTTTTAAAATAGTTTACATAAGCATCATAAAAGCTAAGTTCTGCTCCCTTTTTTAAAAGCAGTTCGTAAATTTCTAAAGCTGGTGACTCTCTTAAATCATCTATATCTTTTTTATAGGCCATACCAAGAATCATGATTTTACTGCCTTTAATACACTTCTTTTTGCTATTTAACAGCCTTTCTATCTGCTGCACCACATATCTTGGCATATTGCTGTTAATATCTGCTGCCAGCTCAATAAAACGATTAAAATAATCATATTTTTTTCCCTGCCACGAAAGATACATAGGATCTAAAGGAATGCAGTGCCCTCCTATGCCAGGCCCTGGATAAAAGGGCATGAAACCAAAAGGTTTAGTAGCGGCTCCCTTTATAACTTCCCATATATCAATCTCCATGCGTTCACACATCATAGCCATTTCATTCATCATAGCGATATTAATAAATCTAAAAGTGTTTTCTAATAACTTACTCATTTCTGCTATTTTAGTTGAGCTGACACACATGACTTGTTCTAAAAAAGAGCTATAGAGGATTTCTCCGAGCTCCAAACAGACCGCTGTCTCCCCGCCTACAACCTTAGGTGTATTGATCACATGAAAACTTGTATTTCCAGGATCTACCCGTTCCGGTGAATAACAAATATAAAAATCCTCTCCAACACGCCAGCCTTTTTCTTTCTCTATACGTTCTGTCATAAGTTCTTCAGTTGTCCCTGGGTAAGTTGTGCTTTCAAGTATGATTAACGTTTGTGGTGTTAAATATATCATAATATTGTCCATTGCATTGATAATATACGAAACCTCCGGCTCCTTATAAGCTGTAAGCGGTGTTGGTACACATATGAGGATGACATCAGCTGCTCCTATGCCGTTATACCCCGTATCTACTCTTAGATTTTTATCTATAAGAGACTCAATCTCATCATCTGGCACATCAATAATATAGGAGTGTCCCCTTTTTAAGCTATCCACTCTTTCACTATTAATGTCAATTCCTATTACACTATAGCCTTTTTGGGCCAATGTTACAGCCATGGGCAGTCCAACATACCCAAGGCCTATTATGCCAATAACTGCCTTTCTTTCTAATAATCTCTGTTTAAGCGCCATCCTATTCCCCCTACTTCTCCACTCCTTGTCTCTGCCTTATCAGCTACTTATCTTCTTACAAATCCCTCCATTTTCCTAGGTTGACTGTAAGTATTGCACTACTTTCAAAATATTCTTTTTTAGTACAAATCGTGCATACTTTTGACAAATATAATCCACTACAAAACTATTGACGAATTATTGTTTTGGGTTTATACTGAACATGTTCAAAACAATTTTAATTTTATTTGATTGTCTAGGAGGTATGTGGTGAATACTAATGATCACGATACGAGAAATAGGATTATAGAAACAACTATCACACTACTTGATGAAGTGGATGATGTAGATAAAATAACTGTTCGGCAGATTGCCGAACGTGCAAATATAGGCGTTGGCCTCATTAACTATCATTTTAGAAGCAAAGATAATTTGCTGAGCATTGCCGTTGGTGAAGTCATGTCAAAAATTGCAACTGACTTTGCAGCATCTCCTGATTACTCTGATTTGAAACCTGAACAAAAGCTTAAAACAATGCTAAAAGAGTTATACCATTCTGGGGAACGCCATGAAAAACTGCTTCAATTCATATTGACACATGAAATACTTAATGGCGATATGAAAGCACCGCTTTTTTTAGTCCCTATACTCAGAGAACTATTTGCTGGCGAGAAAGATGACATGACGTTAAGGATCATTGCTTTACAAATTCTTTTGCCCATACAGGTTGCTAGTATCAATCCTGATAGATTCCACCTTTATAGCGGAGTAGATTTGTATAGCGAAGTACAAAGGAATAGCTTTATAGATCTGTTGATTGATCATACCCTAAAATGATAAACTCCCTGATGATAAACTGTATCAATTATTCTCCTAAATCATCTTGAAAGGAGTCACCCTCTCATGCGGTACTTACCTAATATACTATCCTGCTTTCGTATTGTTCTGTCTCCTCTGCTCCTATTATTGGTAGATAGTGCCCTGCCTTTTGTTATAATTTATTTAGTTTGTGGTATCAGCGATCTCGCAGACGGATATGTTGCACGCCGTTTTAAACTCCAAACAGCATTGGGTGCGAGACTTGACAGTTTGGCAGATTTTATTTTCTTTAGCATAACTTTCTTTTTACTTTTATTTTATAAAGGACTTGAAATCACTCTCCCGATCCTACTCTGCTGCGTAGCTATTACAACTGTTCGAATGCTCAATTTACTACTGACCCGAAATAAGTTTAAACAGTGGGGAGTTATGCACACGTTTGGGAACAAAGCTTCCGGCTTAATACTTTTTCTTTCAATGCCCCTTTGTGTTTTGGTTGGCCAAATCCCTTACTCAATGACTATTCTCCTTGGTACAGTAACTATTTTTTCTTCCCTTGAAGAGACACTCCTATTACTTACATCAACGACTTATGATGCAAACCAAAAAAGCATTTTTTTTAGTACCGGCAATCATGCTATAGAAAGTAAGTTATAAAAATAATAAGGAGGATGAGTATGAAAGTTTTATCTTTGGTTAGTCTTGTTATCACCTGTTTACTTTTATTGTCCACATTGATATGCGGATTATGGATTAAGACAAATAATGTGTCAGAAGTAGGCTCATTAAATTTCCATATGTATTCCGGTATTACTTCTATCATTTTTTGTTTTATCTCATTGCTATTGGTTATTCTCTTAGTGAAAAAAAAATCATAAAAAGGTGGTGTTATACTCTATGAAAATTGAAGTAAGATATTATACCAAAACAGGACATACAAAAAAACTGGCTGAAAGCATCGCAAAACAAGCAGGTGTTTTAGCAAAACCCATTTCAGAACCAGTTGCTGGTGAAATAGACATTCTCTTTTTAGGAGAAGGTTTATATAATTTTGGCATTGATCCACTTATGAAAGAATTTATTCAAAATCTTAAAACAAAAAATATTAAACGGGTAGTTATTTTTAGCACCGCTGCCTTTGGGAATGCTTATGGCGCCATGAAACAAGAGTTAGAGGCAAAAGGCCTAACCGTATCATCTCAAGCCTTTAACTGCCGCGGCAATCTTGGCATCCTGCATAAAGGCAGACCAAACGAAAAGGATTTACAAAAAATCGAAATTTTTACTCAATCTATTTTATCCCAATAGCCTATAAAATAGTGCCCTCTTCCTTCTAATAGGGCACTATTTAGCCCTTTGCGTTTACATGCCTGATATAAATCTAATAATCATTCCTGCTAGCACTGTACCTAGTATAGATATACAGGCAGTAAAAATAATTCTTTTATTGTCTGTGACCTTGCGCATCAAATTATTGTTTGGAGCATTTTCAAGTATATCAAGACTTGCTGATAAATCGTTGATTAATCCCTTTATTTCTGTATTGTTGATGTCACTTTTTTTATCGGTCTCCTCTGCTCTTTTTTGTATATATGTGATATCCTTGCTCATACCTTCAAGCATGACTTTTATGTCTCCGACCTTTTTCATCTCAACTTCCATATTATCTAATCGCTTTTCTGTTGTCCCCTTGAACTGTACCAATGCCTCTACCTTTTGTATCATTTCTATTTGAGTTTTCTCGTCCACACCATTCCCCCTCATCCACTTAAATCAAGTCATTGTCCTATGATATCAATAAAAGTTTTAGCCTCTCCTAGGCTGCCTTCCTTATATTTTATTATTAAGGGTGTAAAAGTGTACATGTTTTTATTATTTTCCCCGCCATCATACCCTATAATATTCTCGTCACCAAGATTTCTTTATATTCATTGAATTCTTTTATTTTATACTATATAATGCCTTTAAAGGAGTGGGGATACTATGGAAAATTTTATTAATCACCTCAAATCCGTTCCAAGTCTTCTAAATACTACATTTATAAGATTATATTTACTCATATTTTATATTCTTAATGCCATCTATTTAACCGCAGAGCTTTATAAGTTTAGATTACGTGAATTATTCTTATCAAATGAAGAACAAAACAAGATATATTTTACGGAAATCTTGAATCTTTCCAATATAACAACTACTCTAGAATCTCTTATATTTATAATCAACCTTACCTTTTTAATTGCAAGTCTCATTAAAGACAGATATAGAATTCAACAAAGCATAAATATAACCAAATACTTTATTACAAATGTCATCTGTGTATGCTCCATTATCATCATGGGCTTGATACTTTCTGCCCTATTTTCAGTATCTGCCGGCAACCTTTTTCAACAGGTTATTTATATTTTCTTCATCACAGTCATACTCCTTGTTCGTTTTATAATTATTACAGCTTATAAGTTTTTGATCTCTAAAACTATGACCTAACTTTGTTCCATAAAAATATTGTCCACTCTATCCCTTAAGCCGTTATTTTCATATCATTAGGTTGTTCTACTGATGTTTTTTATCTTTCTATTCATGTTCTACTAACCGTTCCATCTCATATTGTATTTCAGTGACTCTATCTCTAATATATTCAAGGGCTTTAATATTTTTAAGAGAACTGACAGAATGGCTTGACAATTTCCCCATTTCATCAGCAACAACACCAAAGCCTTTGCCATGTACTCCAGCTCTTGCCGCTTCAATAGATGCATTCAAACCAAGCATTTTTGTTTGATTACCAATTGCTTGAACTGTTTTAAGTATATTATCAGTATCTTTTAGACATTTTTCTGCATTATCTGTCATTTCTTCAATATGTTGAGAATAACTAAAGTTTTCCTTGCTCCTTGTAGCGATCTGGTCCATTGCCACTGATATTTCTTCAATTTCTCCCGTTATCTTTTCAAGAACCTTTTGCTTTGTTGCAGCAGAAAGAAATTTAGCATATTCTTCCCTAACAATAATAGCCGCCAGCTGTTGAAGTGGCTTCATCATTTCAGGATCGCCGGTAAGTCCAATACAGCCAATCTTTTCACCTTTGTATACCACAGCCCCATTATAGCCTGAGACTGCTCCTTTGAGTTTTTGTGCCGTCTCTGCACTGACCGCAAGTTCATATACCTCTCCCTTCATAATTTTCTTGGCACCTTCATGGATTGTATGGAGCCTTTCTGGCTGCATCGTTGCAATGATAATCCCTTCATGGTTCATAAAATTAACATTTTTCCCAGTAACATTATGAAGCATAATAACTATTTTTTCAGCAAGCGCAATTGGAAATACTTCTGTATTCATAATAATTATTCCTTTCCCAAATTTTTTTCTCTTTTAATTATAAAAATTTCTTCACCCAACCAAAGAGAAGATTGCTATTATTCCTGTCTTAACCTTTTATTCAACGAATGGGACAGTAAATTTTACCGTCCCATAAAAATATTATATTTAATTAAAATTTATTAACCTAATACTAATGATAAAAGGAATACTTCTAGTATAGTAGCCAATCCAAGTATAAGTGTCATTACAGTATGTGTTTTATATCCTTTTGCAGGAGACATCTCACCAAAGTTTGTTACTACCCAGAAATAGCTGTCATTAGCATGGGAAATTGTCATTGCTCCTGCGCCTATAGCCATAACGGTAAGTACAGATAAAATTGGGGTATTAAGTCCAAGTGCAGGCAGCATAGGTGCTAAAATGCCCGCAGTTGTTGTAATAGCTACCGTAGAAGAACCTTGTGCTGTTTTTAATATGGCTGCTAATAGGAATGGGAAGAAAATACCTATTACTTGGAAAACGCTGGCATTGTCTGTAATAAAGGTAACGAGACCAGATACTGCAATGACTTTACCCAAAACTCCGCCTGAAGCCGTTACAAACAAAATAGGTCCAACAACTTTTAAGGTTTCATTAGTCATATCATAAAATTCATTCATTCTTTTAGCAGAAGCTAGTGTTATAATACCAAAGATCGTACCAACAGCTAAGGCAATAATGGGTGTCCCTAAAAATGCTAATACACTCCCTAAATTACCTGTTATTTTCATCATAGAAGCTACAGAAGCTATTCCCATTAATAAAATGGGGACAACAATTGGGGAAAGTGATTTGAAAGCACTGGGTAGTTTACCGTAGGCCTTTACTAAATCATCATAAGATTGAACCACCTCATGACTATTTTCTGTTTCGTCATCTGATTTAACTATTTTGCCAATATATTTTGCATAAAATAATCCTGCAATAAGAGGAAAGATAGAACACAGAGTGCCTAAACCAATTACCAATAGCAGGTTATCCCCTACACCTAAGGTATTTGCTGCTGCAATTGGACCTGGAGTAGGCGGAATTAAAACGTGTGATATATATAAACCTGCTGACAAAGCAACTGTCATTGCAACACTGGAAGACCCAGTTCTTTTTACCATAGATTTACGAATAGGGTTCAGAATTACAAATCCACTGTCACAAAATACAGGAATAGAAACAATCCAGCCCATTAATAAAACTGCAAGCTCAGGACGTTTTTTACCGACCAATTTTACAACCATATCGGCAAGCTTCAGCGCCGCTCCTGTCTTTTCTAGAATAGTACCAATGAGTGCTCCAAGAATAATAACAATACCAATACTTGTAAATGTACCACTGAATCCAGCTCCTATTACATTTGCCAAACCTTGTGTCTTAACGACTCCGTCGACTTTCACATCAACAAGAGGAATTCCAGCCGCCAATCCTAATAGCAGGGAGACACTCATAATTGATAAAAATGGATGAATTTTAAATTTAGATATTGCAAGAATCATAACAATGATAGCAATCACAAAAGCAATAATTAATGATAGTCCTGTCATAATAATAACCTCCACTGTAATATTTTAAAATCGACGTCGTCCATTACTATTCCATTATAAGATTATCCTAATATATAGTCTATGTTATCGAAACTAAAAAACAGCGTTATTCATTGTTATATTGCCTAATAAAAACAAAATATTACATATCATTTTGTTGCTTTTTTCTAAACCACCATTCTGTTATGTACATCCTGATAAAAATGTATTGCATTATAATACAAGGAAGAATACCGAATAGACCTTGGATCATATCCTGTCTTCTCTTTTATCTTATTCAATTTATATTGTACTGTGTTTTTATGCATGTATAATCGCTCTGCTGTAGATACAATAGAACCCTCTTCTTCATAAAAAACATTCAAAATCCTAATCCAATTTTCGATCTCCTTTATACTGCATCCTTTGAAAATGCGCTGGATATATTCAAGTTTGATGTCATTAGACAACTCACTTTGAAAGATTTCCATTGTGATGCTTTCATATAAGCGTATTCCCTTTTGTGAGGATCTTAAGGAGGTTTTCAGTGCTTTTTTGGCTTTTATTACACTATTATGGATGTTTAGATACCCTTCACAGCATGAATCAATACCACAGCAAAATTTAATGGGATATTTTGTTTCAATTTCTTGTCTCATATGCTCAGCCAATTTGATCATATCGTCATTCATACAATCTGGCACTGCACAGAGCAGTTCCAATCCACTTTTTAAACACATACTGTTTTTTTCTTTATTGATTATATCCATTATAATTTGTTCTGATGAACCTATCATTCGTTGAGTTTCAGATGAGACATTACCATTTGTTTCAAAAAAAGAGATAACCATTACTCTTCTTAGTAATGTTATATCAATTTGCAAGATGTGTCCTCTTTTAATAAATTGCTGGTTTATATTTTTAGAATCCCCAAGCATCCATTCATCCAAATATCTTTCTTTGATTCTCATATCAATATCGTGTTGTTCCTTATAATATTGATCAAGAATTAGAATCTCTGTCATCTTTTTTATAATTTCTCCATATTTTGAAACTTTGTCATAGGGTCCCGTAACACCAATAACTCCAACAATTTTGTCCTGAAAATTAATTGCTAAATTAATGCCTGAGCGCGCCCCCTGATACTCCATATCATTTTTAACAACCAGCATCTGAAGCCTTTGTTCGACTACCTCTTTTGCCGCAGCATGGTAACTTCCAATGCGTTCTGGGTCACTGCTTGCAATGATAATGCCCTCCTCATTCATCATATTTATCTTTTCATCAATAATCTTACCTATTTCCTGCACGATATATATTGCACTTCTTTTAGATATATACATAAAATATCTCCAAGTCCCTATTCATTTTATTAACATGCTTTTCCAAATAAAGTGATTCATAATTTTCCTAAACTAAAGCCTTACTATAAACTATAAGCCCCTAAAACTTTAGGGGCCTCTAGTCTAATATCATGATAATCTTTCTAATTTACAGCAAACTCTTATTTATTCGATTGTCTTTCATTACTCCAATAAATGGAGTGGTATGAATGGTTATTTACCCTCTAAGGCCATTAGTCTGCCTTTCCATGTTTTCTACAACAATATCATAAATATCTCCCAGCGTAGTACAATACTCCAGTAATTTCCATGGCGTATTGCCACAGCAAGTAAACTATCTCCTTCAATATTATTTGTAATATACTCATTTATTACATCTTCCGAAAGATCATGTCCTTCAATTAATAATTGGGTATCAAATTTGTATTCAATCATTATTCATTCTCCTTTACTATTTCGCTCCCTACAGATATTACTTCTAGATTAACTTATCTTACCAATAATTATAGCACTAATCTATTAAAAGTTATATTATTGTTAATTCCAATCAGTGACCTCCCCTATCCCGACTATTAATTCCACGCAAAAAAAGGCACCATATTTGGGGAATATGGTGCTAAAATAGAGTTTTGTAAGGGTTTGCTATTTAGAGTTAATTATTGTTACTTTAGTTATATTGTGTTTAGGGGAGTATAGATCTATGTAAATATCGTTACATCTATCTATTTGGGGTTTAGGGGAATAAAGTAACAAAATTATCCCTTGTAATCAACTATAATGACGTGTCATTATATAGAATTACATGTCATCTCTCGATACATGTAAACGATTACTTTTTCCGTTCAATGTCATAATATCACTTATTTTTGTATTTTTCTTTAACAAAATGTAAATTTTTTATGAACAAACAGAGAAATTTGTTGTATCTTACCGAAATATAGGGTGTTTATTCTTGCTCTAATAGAGTTAAAATTTCAGCAGTCTTCTCTGGGTATTTCTTAGTCAAACGCGCCTTTGTCATATTGGATTTGATGATTTTATCGATAGATAAATCTTTGACCTCTCCATACTTTTTAAACAGTTCAAAACCCTCTTCTGGTAAAAATGCCGCAAAAACACTTAAAGCATACTGCAAACCTTTTTCTAAAACTCTAAAATCCTCTTTTTTTCTGGCTTCCTTATCTAACGCCAAAATACTCTCTAATATCCGATCACTGATTTCAAGACTAAAT
>JAQSYC010000097.1 GCA_029256345.1 Clostridia bacterium
TATATCTTTAAGTACATCAATTTTATTAAGCGCTATTTGAGTAAGCCCACTTGTCCTTACTGCAAACTCCCCAATAACGGCATCAAACCATCCACATCGTCTTGGACGGCCTGTTACTGTACCAAACTCGTGGCCTTCTTGTCTGATGTGTTCTCCTATTTCATTTTCAAGTTCTGTAGGAAAAGGGCCTTTACCTACACGGGTAATATAACCTTTCATAACACCAATACACTCATCGATCATAGTGGGTCCGATGCCGGCCCCTATACAAGCGCCTCCAGTTACTGGATGTGATGAAGTAACATAAGGATAAGTCCCTATATCTAAATCTAAAAGGGTCCCTTGTGCCCCTTCAAATAAAACGTCTTTACCTTCTTTGATAGCTTCATACACCGTAACGGTCGTATCCTCTACATGGGGCTTAAGCCTTTTAGCATATTCCAGATATTCTGCTATGATTTCTTCTGCATCAAACTGTATTTCTTGATTATAAACATATTTAAGCATTTTATTTTTAACAGCTACGTTGGTTCTTACTTTTTCTTTAAAAACTTCTTCATGATACAAATCGCAGAAACGAATACCCGTTCTTTCTGCTTTATCCATATAGCAAGGCCCAATGCCTTTCATGGTTGTCCCAATATCTTTGCCTTCCTTCGCTGAAAGGTCTTCTTTGGCTTTATCTAATGCTTTATGATAAGGCATTACAATATGCGCTCTGTTACTTACTCTAAGCGTACTGACATCTATGCCTTTATTAACTAAGTTATCTATTTCTCCTAATATACCTGCTGGATCTATTACAACACCATTACCTACTACACATTGTTTTCCTGGATATAGTATTCCAGAAGGTATGAGCTGGAATTTATAGACTTCTTCGTTAACTGCTACAGTATGTCCTGCATTATTACCGCCTTGGCAACGTACTACAACATCTGCCTTTTCAGATAATATATCTATGATTTTTGCTTTTCCTTCGTCTCCCCATTGTGCGCCTATTATTACTTTAGTTGGCATGGCTTACACATCCTTTCAATATCATTCAAACACGTTTATCATATCAAACATTATAGTATAAATCAATACAAAACCGAATATTTATTAACTTTAAGACAAAAACGTTCGAAATATTTTTTGGAATTTTTGATTATTTTTCTTCTTAAAGGTTGACAATATATAGGGATATTGCTATGTTTATTTTACATTAAAAACACATTTTATAAATCATTATTTCATTATTTGATACATAGTATACTCATTTGATAGTTGTATTTACCAGCAAAGGAGCTTTTTATGGAAAAAAAAATTTATGTCTTTGGACACATTAATCCTGATACAGATTCTATTTGTTCAGCAATTGCGTATGCCCATCTCAAAAGAGTTTTGGGCATGACAAATATCAAAGCTGCAAGACTTGGAAAAATCAATAAAGAAACTCAATTCGCCCTTGACTACTTTGATGTTAAAACCCCTTTATTGATAGAAAACATTAAGCCTCAAGTCAGTGATATGAATTATTATGCAGTGCCTCCAGTTTATGTGGTTGACTCTGTTAAAAAGGCTTGGGACATTATGACGACTCACAAAAGGCAAATGATTCCTATTCTTTATCATGATCATAAGCTGGCTGGCGTTATATCTATTTCTGATATTGCCAAAACCTATATCGGACTTACAGACGGCAGCGTCCTCAAAAATCACAAGACACCTTTTGTTAATATTGCTGCCGTATTGGAAGGCAAAGTCCTTGGGGGTAAATACCCCCACGCTTATGTTCTAGGTGAAGTTTATACAACCGCTTCTATCCCCACCACAACCTCATTAAATGATACTGATATTATTATTACAGGCTCAAATCACGAGCTTATCGAAATGGCTCTTAAATGCGGTGCTGGCTGCGTCATTATTACGGATCAGGATATGGAACACCTAGAACCCTCTGTTCCCCTTAATACCACCTGTGCAGTGATTTATACCCCCTACTCCTTCTTTAAGACCATCAAAATGATTTCTCAAAGCATCTCCACCAAAAATCTAATCAGCAATCAAAATATCATTTATTTCAGTACAGATGACAGCTTGGATGAAGTCAAAGAAGTGATGCTCGAAAGTCCCCACAGACAGTTTCCCATATTAGATGAGGAAGGTCAAGTACGGGGAATTATTTCTAAAAGACACCTCATCAATATACAGAAAAAGCAGGTTATTCTTGTAGATCATAATGAAAAAAACCAAAGTGCCTCCGGTATTGAACAAGCTGAAATTCTAGAGATTATTGACCATCACAGGGTTGCAAATATTGATACAGGTATCCCTGTATTTATAAGAGCAGAACCTGTTGGATGCACCTGCACCATTATCGGCAAAATGTATGAAGACTACAATGTCATGCCTCCCAAACAGATTGCGGGGCTTATGCTAAGTGCTATTTTATCAGATACACTTATTTTCAAGTCACCTACCTGTACAGCAGATGATATCCGTATTGCAAAAAAATTAGCTCAAATTTCTGAAGTAGATCTTAATGAATATGGCAGTCAGCTTATCGGCGCTGCCACATCTCTTGAAGGTATGTCTGCAGATGAACTGCTTTATATGGACCGCAAGCACTTTACAATCGGTAAATACAATATCAGTGTTTCTCAGGTCAACACCGGTGACTTCAAAAGTTTGTTTAGCCTCAAGGACTCTATTCTAAATGAAATGAAATCTCTGGAAAACAAAGAAAATCTTGACCTTTCTCTTCTCATGGTTACAGATATTATCATTGGTGGTACCGAATTGTTAGCTGTAGGCAAAGAACGTTGGTTAGCAGAGCACGCCTTTGGACTTTATAAGACAGATGATAGCATTTTTTTACCGGATGTTTATTCCAGAAAACAACAAATTATCCCTAAACTTATGATGGTCGCCCAAAATTAGATATCACCAGTTCAAGAATAAAAGTTGAAAAACACGTCAATTCTATTTATAATAATAAGTGTTAGAATGTATCATACTATTTTTTAATAGAAGGAGATAAAATAATGACAAATCAAATCACTAAAGATATGATTATCGGAGATATTTTACAAGTTGATAGAGGGGTTATTCCAATACTCATGAATTCTGGTATGCATTGCCTTGGCTGCCCATCATCTCAAATGGAATCTCTAGGTGAAGCTTGTATGGTTCACGGAATAGATGCAGATGAGTTAGTAGGCAAGCTTAATAGCTACCTCCAAACTGTTAGCCAATAATTCCCTTTATATTTTCTGTACTATATTGAAAAAAGCAGCCTATAGAGACATCTATAGGCTGCTTTTTTAACGGATATTATACGTATGATCAATAGGATGGCTGCCATTTCCCAGACAGCTATCTGTCTTGAGCGCTCCTGCCACATAGGCCTTGGCATACCCCACTGCCGTCTGGCTGTCCAAACCATTGGCTAAATGACATGCAATCGCCGAAGACAATGTGCAGCCTGTTCCATGTCTTTCTTTTGTACCAATCTTTTTTGCTTTAAACCAAAAAATGTCTCCCTTTTGGTAGAGGAGGTCGTCTGCTTTATCTACTAGATGTCCCCCCTTTATGAGTATGCTGCCTTTGTAAAATGCCGCTATCTTTGCTGCTGCTTCAACCATCTCCTCAGCGGTTTTTATAGAGAGTCCTGTCAAAACTTCAGCTTCTTGTATGTTGGGTGTAATCATATCTGCCATAGGTATCAGCACATTTTTTAATGCATCCATGGCCTTGCTGTCTATCAATGCTTTTCCGCTTGTAGAAATCATGACAGGATCTAAAACAATAGGTGGCAAAGTATCACTTCTTCTATAGTGGTGCAATTTTTCTCCAATGGCTTCAATAATTTCTTGTGACGACACCATTCCAATCTTAATAGCGTCTGGGTAAATATCTGTGAAGATGCTGTCTAACTGCCGGCCAACAAATGCCGGCGCAACATTCATCACTTCAAAAACACTCACGGTATTCTGAGCTGTTAATGCTGTTAGTACACTCATACCATACATCTTGTGGGCTGTAATCGTTTTAAGATCCGCTTGTATCCCCGCTCCTCCACTGCAGTCAGACCCTGCAATTGTTAAAACCGTTTTCATTGCCTCTCTCCTTCCCTGTTAGAGTAATTCTTTAAATGACATAATAAACTGTCCGCACTCCTTTTTAAGTGCTTCTATATCTTGTTGAGATGACTTATCGTACACACCAATCACGTGGAAACCTGCACTTTTAGCAGTTTTGACGCAATATAGCGCATCTTCAAACACAACGATCTCCTCTGGATCAATTTCGAGTCTTTTAGCTGCTTCCAGATAAATCTTAGGTTCTTCTTTCCCGGTATTTAACTCATCGCAAGTTACAACAAACTCAAAATAGTGATCTATTTCTAAACGTTTTAAAGCTTTTATAGCTAATTCTTTATTTGACGCTGTAGCCACACATTTCTTGATACCCTGTCTATGAAGTTTTTCTAAATACTCTTTAATCGAATCTTTTAAGGGTATCGTTAAGCTGTACTGATCGGCCACTTTTTCATAGACCAAAGCCATAATCTGCTCAGCGGTGTAATTTATTTGATGTACCTGTATAAAATATTGAGCTGACTGATAAAAGCTCATAGGTTTTAATAACTCTTCTATATTCTCTGGTGGTACAACTCCATGACTTAATAAAAAGTCTGTGCCTACACGATCCCATATAGCCATAGAGTCTATCAGGGTTCCGTCTAGATCAAATATGGCACCTTTAAACGCTATCATCCTATCACCTCTTTAGCTGCCTCATGGAGCTTTTGGGTAGCTACTTGAATATCCTCTTGTGCAAAAATAGCTGATACCACAGCTATCCCATCTATACCGCTCCCCTTGAGACCCGATAGATTTTTTCTAGAAATACCGCCTATAGCCACTATTGGAATACTTACTACTTGAGAAATATCTTTAAGTGTCTCAAAAGATACGGTTTTGGCATCTAGCTTTGTAGCTGTGGAAAACACAGCTCCTACACCCAGATAGTCAGCCCCATCTTTTTCAGCTGCAACAGCTTGTTCCACTGTCTGAACAGACACTCCTAAAATCTTATCTTTTCCCAAAACTTCTCTTATTGCTCTGGCGCTGCCATCCTGCTGGCCTATATGAACACCATCTGCACCCACCTCTATGGCCACTTCAACGTTGTCATTAATTACAAAGGGGATTTTATAATGGTCTGTTACCTTTTTTATCTTCAATGCTTGTCTGACGAATGTATGATAGTCTAGTGCTTTTTCCCTAAGCTGCAAAAATGTTATGCCGCCTTGAATAGCTTTTTCCACCTGATTTTCCAAAAGCTCTTCTCCAAGCCATGTTCTATCCGTCACTGCATAAAGGAGCATAGATTTTTTATCTGCTTTCAATCTTTATCCCTCCATTTAAAATTTTGCTGTTCATTTGACTCATATAATCTATGATGTAAGTTCGGTAGGTAGAAGTTCCAAAATCATTTTGGACAAGTTTGGTGTGGGCTAACTCTCCTGCCAGCCCCATGGCAGCTGTTGCTGCCGCCGTGGCCTCTAACAGATTGTCTTTATTGGCACCACAATAGCTGCCTATAACAGCTGTAAGCATACACCCAGTACCTGTAACCTTTGCCATCATCCCATGTCCATTTTTAATAATATAAGTGTTTTTATCATCTGTAACGATATCTATTGCTCCTGATATGGCTATGATTGCTCCTGTCCTATAACTTACTTTTTTTGCAAACTCAATAGTTGCCTCTAAATTATCTGCACAAACAGCATCTGCCTCATCAGCATCTACCCCTTTTGTACTGCCTGTTCCTAGTCCAATGGCTTTTATCTCTGATATATTGCCTCTTATGACTGAAAACTTCACTTCCTCCATTAGTCTATTCACTGTGCCAGTTCTTAGCTTTGAAGCTCCCACTGCCACAGGGTCCAAAATAACCGGATTACCTATTTCGTTAGCCCTCTTCGCCGCCTTTACCATCGACTCTACCAACACATCATTGAGCGTTCCAATGTTAAGGACAAGTGCATGGCATATAGAGGTTATTTCTTCAACCTCATAGATATTATCAGCCATAATGGGTGATCCCCCGGAGGCTAAGATAATATTGGCACAATCATTAACTGTCACATAATTAGTTATAGCATGAACAATAGGTACTTTCTGAGACACATTTTCTAAAATAGCTTCAAACATTTTTTCCCCTCCTAAATGACATCAACATGTTCACCATTTAAAATTTTATTCATGTTTCTGACCGCACACATTTTGCCACACATTGTGCAAGTATCTGAATGTTCTGGCATTGATTCCTCGCGGTATCTTCTTGCTTTCTCAGGATCTATTGCCAGCTCGAACATCTTTTCCCAATCAAGATTTTTTCTCGCTGTGCTCATCTGATAGTCCCAAGCTTTGGCACTCTTGATGCCTTTTGCAATATCCGCAGCATGAGCTGCAATTTTAGAAGCTACAATCCCCTCTTTCATATCTTCTAAGTTAGGCAGTCTTAAATGCTCCGCCGGTGTCACATAACAGAGAAATGACGCCCCA
>JAQSYC010000098.1 GCA_029256345.1 Clostridia bacterium
GCCTTTCCAATATAAGAAGAGAAATTTTTGCATATGGAAAAGAAAATCATTGCTCCGTACTATTAGGAAATTTAAAATAGTAATCTAGAGGAGAATGAATGATGATAGAAAAAGAAAAAGCGATATTAGTTGGTGTTAATACACAACAGCAGGTCAATTTTGAAGATGCAATGGAAGAACTAAAAAACTTAGCGGAAGCTTGCGACCTGGAAGTCGCAGGCAGGGTGGAACAAAACTTAAAGGTGCCCCATTCAGCTTATTATATTGGTTCTGGAAAAGTAAAGGAAGTAACAGCCCTTATGGAGGATACTGGAGCGGAGGTGCTTATTTTTAATAATGAGCTTTCACCTTCACAGCTTAGAAATCTTGAAAAGGAGTTACACTGTGAGATTCTGGATAAAACAGCATTGATTTTAGAAATTTTTGCAAGACGGGCTAAAACAAGAGAAGCTAAAATGCAGGTGGAATCGGCACAGCTCAAATACATGCTGCCAAGGCTTGCGGGCCTTAGGAGTGCTTTAGGCAGACAAGGAGGGGGCTCGGGGCTTAGAAATAGGGGAGCAGGAGAGAAAAAAATAGAACTTGACCGCAGAAGGATAGAAGAGAAAATAACGGAGCTGGATAAAGAGCTGAATCGTGTCAAAAGTGAAAGACAGACACAAAGTAAAAAACGTATCACAACAGATTTGCCGCGGGTAGCCTTGGCAGGGTATACCAATGCAGGTAAATCAACACTGATGAATGCGCTGATAGAACGGTATCAAAAGTCAGAAGAGAAAAAAGTATTTGAAAAGGATATGTTATTTGCAACCCTTGAAACTTCCGTTAGAAATATTCGGTTAGAAGATAATAAAACTTTTTTACTATCAGATACAGTTGGTTTTGTAAGTGATTTACCCCATGATTTGGTTAAGGCCTTTCGTTCAACACTCCAAGAAATCATTGAGGCAGACTTGCTTATTCATGTCATTGATATTTCAAATCCTCACTATAAGGAGCAGCTGGAGGTGACGGCTGATACCTTAAAACAAATAGGAGCAGAACACCTGCCAGTTATTTATGCTTACAACAAAGTGGATTTGCTTGAGACAAACGCTATACCTGAGGTGGAAGAGGAAGGCTTATTTATTGCAGCTAAGAAAAATATAGGAATAGATGAGCTTATAGGTTTAATCGGCCAAAAGATTTTTAAAGATTATGTCACCTGTGAGATGCTGATTCCTTATGATAGGGGAGAAATAGTATTTTTAAAAAGCTGCTAATCTATAAATGGTTTATGAGAGCATACAGCGAGATACCGCATGCTCTCTTTTTTAGGGCTAAATAGAGATGGCAGTGATAAAAAACTTCTAGTTCTAACGTTATACAATTGAAAATAGGAATAAAAAAACAGATAAGGTGAAAAATAAAATAAATAGAGTTTGAAAACTTAAGGAGGTCTTACTGTGAAAAAAATATGGATGAATACCGTACAAGGACTATTTTTTGTAGGGATTATAACTGTGTTAGGTCATACTGTTCAGGCAGAAAAAGCGGTGAACCTAGCTCATGAGGATATTCAAAGAGGGGTATTGGCTGAGACTATGGCAGGAGAAAGTGAGCCGATTGTTATACCACGGGCCGTTATTAAAGAAATAGATATGGAAAACAATAGGATTACTATTTTAAAATATGAAGAGGAAGACCAGATAGAAAATCATCTTATTTTAAATATCATTGATGACACAGTGATTAGGTGTGAAGGAGGCAAAGAAGATTTTGAAATAAAGGATCTTAAATTAGGGATGCAAATAGGTGTAAAACATTCACAACGGATGACTTTTTCATTGCCGCCCCAAGCAGCAGCTATCGAAATCACTATTTTAAGATAAAGGCACGCCATATAGAAAGCAACAGGAAAGAAAGTGTAAGGTATTTGATAAGAGTTTACTCTATCCGTTTTTTGCACTTTCTTTTTGAGATGCTTCCGATATTTGTCATGAGACACATTTCCAGAGCAAATAAAATAAACTTATTATTTTATACCTTGATTTAATAATCGACTCATTATAAAATCTATATAAAAAGTGGTTAGTATATAAGTAAAAGGAAGTGTGACATGGAGTTAGTAAGTATCATTGTCCCTATATATAATGTAGAAAAGTATCTGCCTAAATGTATAGAAAGCTTAACAAAGCAAACCATGAAAAATCTTGAGATATTGCTTATTAATGATGGCTCATTAGACAATAGTTTAGCAATATGCCATGATTATGCTAAAAAGGATGAGAGAATACGGGTTATTGATAAAAAAAATGAGGGAGTGGCAGTGGCCAGAAATACGGGTCTTGAGGAGGCAAAAGGAGACTACATAGGTTTTGTAGACCCAGATGATTGGATTGAAGCAGGCATGTATCAAAGCATGTATCAAAAATTGATTCAGACGGGTGGTGAGATTTGTTTTTGTAACTACTATAAAGATGATAAGTTAGGCAGTTCCCAAAAGCTGTTGAAAATAAAAAAAGAGATTTTAAATAGGCAAGAGATCATAGATGAAATGATTGCTAATATGATTGGGATAGATGATCTGATGCCCAAATACAACTACATCATGGGCTGTGTGTGGAGATGCCTTTATAAAAAAGATTTCATAGATAAGTATGAACTTAGATTTAAAAGAGGGCTTTCTATTATGGAGGATTTGGTTTTTACAATAGAAGCCCTTCTGAAATGTCATAGTATTTGTATAGATAAGGGAATCTGGTATCACTATAGACGTAATCCGAAGTCAACGCTGCATACGTACAACCCAAGGATGTGGGAAGATCAGATTTATGTCCACCAGTTGCTAGAGGTACTACTTGCAGAGGTAGGGCTAGGAGAATATATGTCGAATAGGCTGGATTTACGCTATATAGGCATGGCATTTAGTGCCATATACAATGCGACTAACAAGACGACGCAAGAAAGTAAAACTCAAATCAAGCAAAGAATGACAAGAGTAAGACAAATATGTGCGGATGAGCGTCTAAAATTAGCCTTGGATAGGGTCAAACCTATTCAAAGACCTACCCTTTTTAACCAAGAAAATGTCAAATAAAAAGCATTTTGTTTAGATTTTGTTTAGAATTGTTTTTTTATAATAGAGAAAACGATGAAGTTAGAGGGTGAGCGTGTGAATGTTATAGTGATTGGAGAATGTTTAAAAGATATAGAAATGATAAAAAGGACAATCAGCGAGCAAGAGGGTATATGGCCCCCAGAGATTTTTAATAATCCTTTTGAAGGTTTGCACTATATGAAAGAGAATATAGTAGATGTTATTTTCATTGAAGTAGGCGTAAAACTTATTCACGAAATTATTCTTTATAAAAAGATCATGGAGATTTATGAAGGCAAACATCCTATTCCTAAGATTGTATTTTATGGAGATGAGGATCATGTAAGCTGTGCTGTAAAAGCCTATGAAACAGGAGCCATGGACTATATGATTCGTCCGCTAAGTGAAGAAAAAATAGAGCAGCTATTTCATCTATCGCAAAAAGAAAATTTGCTGTAAAATAAGTAATATCAATAGACTATACTATTAATTAAAATTTTAATAAATTTTAATGGTATAGTCTAAATTTTTAGCATAGTAAAATGGGGTAGCACCATGAAAAGAATGATTATTAATAAGGAATATGTAAAGGCCAGCGCATTACTTATAATAGCTAGTATTATATTTATTATGACACTGAGTGGTTTTAGTGGTAGATTTTCAGAATATCCTATTGAAAAAGGGCAGATTGATTTGACGAAATGGGATCAAACCACCACTGTGATGCTCAATGGTCATTGGGAGTTTTATTGGAAGGAGCTGCTAGAGTACGAGCAGCTTACAAGTAGAAAACCAGAGGCTTATGTCAGGGTACCTGGAACATGGAACGGTTACAATATTTCAGAGAATCAGATTAAGACGGGCATAGGATATGCTACTTTTAAACTCCACCTGAAACTACCGCCCGATATGGATGTGATGGCAGTAAAACTACCGACCATGGCTTCTGCTTACAAAGTATATATTAACCAAAATGAGGTATGTGAGGTTGGGAAAGTGGCAGTAGATAAACTGGCATACAGACCGGTCTTAAAAGGAGAAACAGTCATTTTTGAAGTACCAGAGACCCATCAAGCAGATATCATTATCCAAGTGGCTAACTATGATTATGCAAGAGGAGGTATATGGTATCCAATCAGGCTTGGTACCGAGGAGGGGATAAGCAGCTATAAATTCAGAGTTCATTTTCAGCACGCGTTCCTTTTTGGAGCAGTGTGTATCATGGGTATTTTCTTTTTTATCATGTTTTGTTTTAAACCCCATACAAAAGTGACACTTTATTTTTCGGCATTGTGTGTGTTGCTGGTGCTATATTACCTGTTTAATGGAGAGACTTATATCACACAATTTTACCCAGAGTTTCATTTTAAAGGTATGGTTCTTATTTTTTATATATGTATTTATACAAGCTTAGGGCTGCTCATGTTGATTATCAAAGAGATTCTAGATAGTGAGATATCCTCTACAATCACAAGATGGGTGATTTACCAAGGACTATTTTTTTCAGTATTGGCTAGTATACTGCCAGTCAAGATTTTTACAGCCTATGTGGTGATCAGTGATGTGATGCTTATTATAGGTACATTATACATTTTGTTTTGCACAGCAAGAGCTGTGGTCAAGAAACAAACACAAGCAATCATTGTATTTTGTTCATTATTCATTTTATTTTTTACACTTCTTCATGATGTTTTATATACAATGAATATCATTGCGACACCTTTTAACGAATTAGCGGCGTGGGGGCTTATCTTGCTTATGATTTCGTTCTCCTCCATTTTAAGCTATAAGTTCTCTGTAAATTATCAAAATGAAAAATTGCTTAATGAAAAGCTCTCAGGTTACGATAAAATAAGGGATGAATTTTTAATCAATACCGCCCATGAATTACTGACACCTCTAGGGCACATCACGGGAACAACAGAATTGTTAATGCGGGAAATAAAGGATAAACTTAATAAAAATCAGCTAGAGCAGTTTGTTATGAATATTCAAGTAGGCAAAAGACTTGCCAATATTGTAAGGTCTATTGCGGATATCAGCCGTATTAAATCAGGAGATATTCAATTGGAGATTTCAGATTTTGAAATCACGACCCTGTTAAATAGCATCATTAATAATTTTCAATATATAGTAAGAGGTCAAGAAGTAGAAATTATGGCGGAGTTTGGGGCCTTAAGTTTTGTAAGAGCAGATAAGGATAAAGTCATCCAAAGCTTTTATAATGTCATAGGAAATGCTGTGAAATTCACCTCAAAAGGACAGATACAGGTAGCAGTGGTTCAAGAAGAAGATACAGTGAAAATTTGTGTACAAGATACAGGATGTGGTATAGCACCTGAGAACATAGATAAAATTTTTATACCTTTTGAGCGGCTGAATCAAGACGAATATGAAGGGATGGGGATAGGTCTTGCGGTTACTAAGCAGCTTATCGAAAAAATGGGAGGTTCTATTCAAGTTTACTCAGAGGTTGGTACGGGCAGTCAATTTGAAATAGTACTTGTAAGGGGAGAACGAAAGGATGAAGTGGACGCACCTTATTTGGAAGAAGTGAGTGCAGTGCATCAAGAAGATACAGAAGATATAGAGGGACAATCTGAGGGGGATAACAAAGGAACTATCGTGATTGTAGATGACACGGTACATAATATAAGAATCATCAAAGAGGCAGTTAAACAGCTAGGTTATCGTATTATAAGCTTTACAAATCCTTTGGAGGCACTAGAGGCCTATGAGAAGCAAAAAGAAGTTTTACTCATTATTGTGGACGTGATGATGCCACAAATGAGTGGCTATGAATTAGTAGAAGAAATTAGGAAAAAATACGACTTTATTCAGCTGCCCATTCTACTGCTTACGGTAAAAGATAGGACAAGCGAAATGGTTAAAGGTTTTTCAGTAGGTGCAAATGACTATGTAACAAAGCCGTTTAATAGTTTGGAATTAAGCTCACGGGCCAAAAATCTTATTGAGCTTAAGCTTTCTACAGCTATTGCCAAGCAAAATGAAGTGGCATTTTTAAGGTCACAAATCAAACCACATTTTTTGTTTAATGCTTTGAGTGTGATATCAAGTTTTTGTAGCACAGATTCAAAAACAGCCCAAAAACTTATTATAGAGCTGTCAAAATTTTTAAGAGGAAGTTTTTTGCTTGATGATTTGTTAATACAAATTCCATTTGAAGAAGAACTCTCACTGATAAAATCCTATGTGGAGATTGAGAAGGCTAGGTTTGGAGAGCAGCTTAGAGTCGTGTATGTACTAAAGGATACTGGGTATTTGCAGGTTCCACCACTGATTTTGCAGCCAATAGTAGAAAATGCCATACGCCATGGGATAAGGAAAAAGAAAAATGGCGGAACAGTGACAATCACGGCAGCTTTACTGCAAAACGAATATAGCATAGAAGTCTGTGATGATGGGGTTGGAATGGATGAGCGAACTATTGAAAATATCAAACATCATATTAGGCAGAGCGACTCAGGGGTGGGACTCATTAATATTGACAAACGGTTGATGGAGATTTATCACACACGTCTGCAAATTGAAAGCAGTAAAGGAAGAGGAACTAAAATAGGGTTTAAAATCCCAGTGGAAGGAGGAGGTAACTTTGAAAGTAATGATTATAGATGATGAATTGCATGGACTGAGAGAAATGCAGAGGGTGTTACAAGAAATAGGCGGGTTAGAGATTATAGGGGCTTATCAAGATGGTTTAAAAGCTTTTTTGAGCATTACTGAGCAAAAGCCGGATATTATATTCTTGGATATTGAAATGCCGGAGATAAGCGGTATACAGCTTTTTAATCAAATAATAGAAACCTATGGGTTTATCAGTATTGTTTTTGTTACAGCTTATGACCAATATGCAATAAAAGCCTTTGAACTTCATGCGATGGACTATATCCTAAAACCTATAGAAGAAGAGCGGATTAGACAAGCTATTAAAAGAGCTGAACTATATAATAAAATGGTGGACCAAGAAACTGAAAGCTGCTCCATAAGAATTGAATGTTTTAAAAGGTTTTCACTTTATAAGGATAATAAACTGGTGAACTTGAACTGGAGGAGCAAAAAGTGTGAAGAACTGCTTGCATTTGTAGCTTGCCATAAAGGAGACTATGTTTCGAAAGCAAAGATTGTAGATGCATTATGGCCTGATGCAGACAGGGAAAAGGGATATAATAACTTGTATGCCACAGTATACTATTTGAAAAAAAAGATGAAAGAGGTAGGGATTGGACTAGCTATCGAGTCCAAAAAGGATAAAATGCGGCTAGATGTTACTTGTATTGAAATAGATATCATAAAATTTGAAGCCTTTTATAAAGATAATAAAAGTAAAGAGGCCAAAGAAATCTACAAAGCCATGCTGCTTGAAGAACATGACTACCTGTGGTGCATGACGCTCCAGCAAAAATATGATATGATGTATATGCAGATTTAAAATCATACGCACTTTAAAAGGACCGTAAATATGAAAAAATATAACCGACTAATCCTGAGCCTAGTGATAAGTTTTCTCGTGCTGGCAACACTTCTCTCGGCGGCTCCTATCAAACCGATAGCAAGTTTTGAATTTGAAAAAAGTGAATACCAGCAAAATGAACCCGTTGAAGTACTGGAGACAAGCTATAGTAAAAATGGCAAAAAAATCACTCAAAGAGAGTGGATGATTGTAGTAGGTACAAAGAAAAGAACTGGTACTAATCTATCGGTGCTTTTAAAAAACATAGAGTCTGGGAACTATGAAGTTTTTTTACGTGTCAAAGACCAGAGCGGTATTTGGAGTGAATGGAGCAGCAGAAAGCTAAAGATTAAAAAAAGTCAGCCCATCGCTGTAACAGTTTTTAAGGTAGAGAGGGCTTCTTATGCAATAGGTGAAAAAATAGACTATAGCTATACCTATAACAATCCCAATGCACTCAAAATAAAAAGTCAAAAATGGACTTATAAAAACCTTGCAACGGGCATAAAGGTGGCAGGGAAACCCAAATATTTCAAAAAAAGCGGCAAATACGAAATTAGTATGCAAGTTCAAGATGAATGGGGCAACTGGTCAGTCCCTAAAACCTGTATGGTACAAATAGGCAGCCAGAAGATCGATCGAAATGGCTCTTATTTGTTTACAAAAGGCAAACAGGGGGATTTACTAGAGGGGTACATAGATAAAGACTATAATACCTTTAACCTAGCAGAAAACATAGAAGTGAGAGATGTAGAAGGGAACCTAATAGTCAGCAATTCGCCAGAACGTATTGAAAGTAGCGGTATTCTTTATAGAGATACAGTACAGGGCAAGACCCGAGTACTGGTTCATCATCAAAATGCTATGCCGATCAATAAAAAATTAGTGGTGACTGTTAAATCCAATGAAAACAGAGAGATTCCCATACAGATTGTCAACCAGGCAATCAAAGGGCCTCATAAGGATATATTAGGAACCGGGCAGACGGCACTAAGAGAGTACCTGCAAGGTAAAAACAAAAAAGAATATACCCTAAAGCCTGGGGAAGTGCTTTCTATTTATGACAGTACACTTGCTGGAGACTGGAGAAAGGAAGAGGTTATATCGGGACTGATGGATCTCGAAAGTGGCGGAGAGGTGACACTGACTGTGGCGGCGATGGATTACAGTTCATCCGTTAAAAACCTTTCAAATCTCACGGAGCTCAAGCGAAACGGACACATCAGAGGAACTTTTGATGTCATAGAAAGGTATTATACAGTAGACCTTTCACAAATTGATAAACCCACTAAGTTTGTAGTGGGAGGCAGTAGTGAGGAATGGGTGACAGGCAGAGATGCCCTTACAGGAGAAGTGGTTAAGAATATGGGTAACTATGGGGTCTCCTCATTTATCCAGATTAAAAATGAGGAGGATATGGGTATTATTCTGAATGCCAGAGGCGGAGCCTACCAGGGGAGTATTAAATGGAGCAATGGCAAAGTATTTGATGTGCCAAGGGAAGAAGTCCTTTCGGACAAGAAAATAGCAACTCTGGTAGGAATGATAAAAGCCCATGAGAGCAATCAGTTTGTCTATATGCTTCCCAATGGTTCAGCGGCCCCAGTGTTATTTGGATTTATTCCAAAGGCAACATGGGATAAGGAATAAACTTCCTTCAGATAGGACATATTAAAAGATAACTTATTATGGTCTGAAGGAGGAAAAAAATGCAAGAACTATTGGAAATGGGAAATATAGAGGAAGAAGGCCAAACGGTCTATGCTGTGGCACCTTATTTAACACAAGGTATTGTAACTCCAGAGGAACTCAGAAGACTTGCAGATGTGGCTGAAAAATACCAAGCAGCAGCTATAAAAGTCACAGAAGCCAGAAAGATTGCTATCGTGGGATTAAAAGAAGAAGATATAGATGCCGCATGGCAGGAACTGGGGATGAAACCTGAGGTTGCCATAGGCCTTTGCATAAGAAATGTTAAAATCTGTCCCGGGATGGCGTATTGTAAAATGGGACTTCAAGATGCTATAGCTGTTGGGACAAAGCTAGATGAGCGCTACCATGAAAGAGAATTGCTTCGGGAGGTCAAAATGGGTGTCAGTGGATGTCCTAACAGCTGCTCGGACAGTAGAACAAGGGACATCGGACTCATCGGAGGACGTAATGGATGGATGGTTTATATAGGCGGAAAGGGCGGAAAGACTCCAAAGCTTGGAGAACGGATTGCTGTCAATATCAAAGAAGACAAGCTTTTTGAGCTTATGGATCAAATGCTTTTAGTGTATAGCGAACAGTCAGATGGCAAAGAAATCTTTGAAGAGTATCTCAGCAGAGTCGGGGTAGAAGCTTTCAAAAGACAAATAGACATCACTCTTTTTATATAAAATAAACATCAGTTATAACATACAACTTAAAATCACAGGCCTGAGTGCCTGTTTGGGGCAGCAGTATTATTTTTATGTGCTGAAGTATTATGTGACTTGTTGCAGCCTACCATCATGTCAAAGATCGTTGACGTGGGGATAAAAAACAGAGACAGTCACTACATACTGAGTCAAAGCATGAGGATGATTGGAGTAGCCGTAATAGGCGCGCTATGTGCCTGTATGCGGTCTATCATAGCCAGCAATGTGTCTCAGCGGGTAGGAACAGAGCTGAGGTTTGACTTATTTAAAAAAATCTTGGGAGTTTCCCTTAAAAGTAGAAATGAGTTTGAAGAAGCCTCGCTTATGACAAG
>JAQSYC010000099.1 GCA_029256345.1 Clostridia bacterium
CTAATGTAGAGCTTAAATATAATAGTTTAGTAAATAATATTGCTGTATATGATTCACTCTTTGCGGTAGAAACCAGTCAAAAGGAAAGGTATTTGAGTGATCATATCATTATTGCTACTGGCGGAAAGTCTTATCCTAAAACAGGCTCAGATGGTACAGGTTATATGCTGGCGGAAAAATTAGGGCATACCATTATTGAGCCAAGACCAGCACTAACCGATGTAAGGATTAAAAATCATAAATTAGCTCACTTATCTGGCTTATCTTTTGATCAGGTAGAAGTCACCGTTTGGCATGAAAATAAAAAAGTTATTGCCTATCAAGATGATTTGCTTTTTACCCATAAAGGACTGTCGGGGCCCGCTATCTTAAATGCCTCAAGATGGATGTCCAAAAAAGATCAGCTTACGATTAACTTTTTATATCCCAAGAGCTACGAGGAAACTAAAATCTATTTTCAGCAGCAGCTCCCTTCCAGTGGTAAAGAGGAAATCATTACTTTTTTAAAAAAACAAAAACTTCCTAAAAGTTTTTGTCAGCTTGTTTGTGAAGTATTGATGATAGATGAACATCTATTGTGTGCCAAATTGTCAAAGAAAACCCGTGAGGAGCTTGTACAGATGCTCACAAAATGTTTGTTTGAGATAGATGAAATGGGAGGTTTTCATATAGCTATGGCTACAGCTGGGGGGATTCACCTTAAAGAAGTTAATCCTACGACCATGGAAAGCCGGAAACAAAAAGGTCTCTACTTAATAGGCGAAGTACTGGATGTGGATGGAAATACTGGAGGATACAATTTACAGGCTGCATTTTCCACAGCTTATTTATGCGCTAAAAGTCTTAATAGCAAAAACTAAAAATAGAAAATATTTCCCTGGAAATATTTTCTATTTTTAGTTTAAGAATGTAATTTAGATGCGATAAGTTTATAAATCTTTTCAGGTAATTGTTCCAGTTCTTCTTTTGACAGGTCTTTAGTTTCAATAGCTGGATGAACATAGAGGTCTACCTTAGCTGGTTTTATCTTGTTATTGTTCTGTTCCATAATCTTATAAGAACCATTGATAGTTATAGGAACAATAGGTACTTTAGGTTTGGTGGCCAACTTAAAGCTTGCTGACTTAAATTCGCCCATTTGAATCCCTTTACTTCTAGTTCCCTCTGGGAAAATAACAAGAGAATGGCCATTTTTAATAAGGTTGATTCCCTCTATAATAGCTCCGGCAGAACCTTTTAACGTGGACCTATCCATAAAAATACAATGAATAAGATGCATCCAATTTCTAACGATAGGTATTCTAAGTGTTTCAATCTTTGCAATAAATCCTTTAGGTTTATCAATATAACTTATTAAGATAGGGATATCAAAATTTCCCTGATGGTTACTGATAAAAACGACAGCGCCTTCCTGAGGGATATTTTCTATGCCATGTACTTGTATAGTTGAACCACTATGTTTTATTGTACCCCGCGCCCATTTTGAAGTAACCTGATGAATATATTTCTCGCATTCTTCTTGTTTGCCTCTGCTTTCTAACGATTTGACATGCCATAACTTCGGAATAGTCCCTATAAGTGTTACGGCAAAGCTTATAAACCACATTACTGTTCTCATTTGCTTTCCTCCAAAAATAGTGTTATTAACCTAGTTTAGATACCTTTTCTATTATAATATAAATAAATACTTTGTTAAACTCTAAAAATATATTTGTTGTAGATTTAAAATATGTTATGATGAATATGTATTTTTAAGGAGGGATTTTATGGTAACTGTTAGAGCGTTTAGAGCTTATAGACCTACTGAGCAATTAGTGACAAAGGTAGCTGCCTTACCTTATGATGTTATGACTACCGAAGAAGCTAAAGAGATTGTGAAAGATAATCCTTATTCATTTCTGCATATTGATAAACCCGAGATGCATGTTCAGAATCCTAAAGGAGATGAACTTTATGCTTTTGCTGGAGACACATTAAACCGTATGATTGAGGAAGGTGTTTTTGTACAAGATGAGCCTTGTTTATATATTTATGGGTTAAGTAATGCCTATACAACCCAATATGGGATTGTCTGCTGTGTTTCGGCTAAAGAATATGATAAAGGTATTATCAAAAAACATGAAAATACAAGAACTGACAAGGAAGAAGACCGCATCAAGCATGTAACGTACTGTGCGGCTCATACAGGCCCTATATTTTTGGCTTATAAAAATTTGGAGCGGGTCACTAAATGGATGATGGACTATGTGTCCTCTCATATCGCTTTATATAACTTTGTATCTGAAGATGGTGTAAGACATCAAGTATTTAAAGTGGATAATCCTGACATCATTAAGGATATTACAGGCGCTTTTAGTGAAGCAGAAGCACTCTATATAGCGGATGGTCATCATAGAGCGGCGGCAGCGGCGGCGGTAGCCAGAGCAAGCCAGGTTTCGGCGACTACCAATACAGAAGCAGAGTATTTCCTTGCCACTGTGTTTCCAAAAGATCAGCTGCATATTATGGATTACAACCGCGTTCTAAAAGATGAGAGTGGTTTAAGTGAAACTTTGTTTTTTGCTGAACTTCATAAAATATTTGAAATAGAGCTATTGGATGCCTTAGCTTATAAACCTGAAGCCAAACACTGTTTTGGTATGAGATATCATAAAAATTGGTATAAGCTTACGCTAAAAGATGCTTATATCAATGACGCAGATCCAGTTGCCAGCTTGGATGTATCTGTTTTGCAAAACTATATTTTAGAGCCACTGTTTAAAATATCAAATCCAAAAAGTGACAAGCGCATCGATTTTGTAGGCGGCATAAGAGGGGTTGAAGAATTAAACAGACGAACGGATGAGGATATGGACGTTGCTTTTAGCTTATACCCTACCTCTATGGATGAACTTATTAGGGTAGCTGATGCCAACGAACTTATGCCCCCTAAATCTACGTGGTTTGAGCCTAAGCTTAGAAGCGGGATTTTTATTCATAAAATCACTTAATACTATAAAAACTAAAAAGGTTTCAGGAAAATTAAAATTATTTTTCTGAAACCTTTTTAAATGATTAATACAGTATGATTTTTAGTTCTAAAAGAGGATTCTAATGTTAAAATGCATTTTTTTAAAGAAATTACGCACACTAACTTTACATACATTATTGTATGCTTTTAAACTATTTCGTTAAGAAGGGGGTCTTTTTATGGATTTAGGCAAAGTCATGACAAGCATGGTTATAGGTAGTACGATCGGTGCCGCAGGTGCAATGTATGCTTTTACATCAGGCAGAGAAAGAAAAAGAATGATGAAGCATGGCAGACGTATGATGAACAAAACAGTTAGCAAAATAAGTGATTTGATGTAATAAATTTCTTATATAATAAGCCCTAATTGAGTTAATTAAACTGGATTAAGGCTTATTATCTACACATTTATTGACAAAACATAAAACATTACATATAATTTTATAAGAAAAAGAATATTACAAGCTTATTAAAGTATATATATAGACTAGATGCGTTGAAAAGAAAGAGTATATAAATAAGGGTTTTCAGAGAGGAAAGCACAGGTGAAAGCTTTCCAATACCTGTTTATAGAAGCAGTCTTGGAGTAAATGCCCCGAAAAAGGAGTAGGGGTATTCGGGTGATTTCGTTATCAATCCTTAAGTGATGCCTCTTCGAGGTATAACTAGGGTGGTACCGCGATTAACCTCGTCCCTAATACTAGGGATAGAGGTTTTTTTATTTCTAGTTAAGGGGGCTATAGTCTATGGATTTAGTGAAGCTTGTCAATAAAAGAAATCCTTTAAGCAGTGATTTTATTCCTTTATTTCTGAAGCAAGATCCTATTTCAAAGATATGGTTATGCAATGAGGTACTACAGGCTTTTAACAGCATGAGTACAGCCCTCACCGCAGAGCACCTTGAGCCATTAGCATTAATAAGCGGCTATAGGCCCTACGACTATCAGCATCAACTTTATGATAGAAAAGTAGGCTTCTTTATATCCCATGGGCTTAGTGAAGAGGCGTCTAGACAAAAAGCTGGTAGCATTGTTGCGCTTCCTGGCTGTAGCGAACACCAATTGGGTCTTGCGGCAGATGTAACAACTTTTTCAATGAAACAGTTAGAGGATCCGCTGACTGAAGCATTTGCTTGTACACCGGAGGGGATTTGGCTTAGCCAAAATGCCCATCACTATGGTTTCGTACTGCGCTATCCTAAGGATAAAATGTCTATTACTGAAATAACCTATGAGCCTTGGCATTATAGGTATGTAGGCAAGCAGCATGCATTTTCTATGTATGCGCTTCATATGTGTTTAGAAGAATACGTGCTGATTATTTAAAAGAATTATATTTATCAGGAGGAAAAAATGAAAAACTATAGTTTAAATGAATTGAGAGAAATGTACCTTGACTTTTTTGAAAAAAAGGGTCATCTTCGCCTAAAGAGTTTTCCCTTAGTACCACAAAATGATAATAGCCTTTTGCTGATCAATGCAGGTATGGCCCCTCTAAAACCTTATTTTACAGGTCAAGAACAGCCTCCTAGAAAGAGGGTCACTACTTGTCAAAAATGTATTAGAACAGGGGACATTGAGAATGTAGGGAAAACGGCCAGACATGGTACATTCTTTGAAATGCTCGGAAATTTCTCTTTTGCAGATTATTTTAAAGAGGAGGCCATTGCCTGGGCGTGGGAATTTGTTACAGAAGTATTAGAACTGCCTAAAGACAAACTCTATATTTCAGTTTATGAAGAAGATGAAGAAGCAGCTCAAATCTGGCATAACAACATGCATGTTCCAAAAGATCATATCTTTTATATGGGAAAAGCCGACAACTTTTGGGAGGTTGGAGTCGGTCCATGCGGTCCATGTTCTGAGATTTATTTTGACCGTGGTGAAGCCTATGGCTGTGGCGAGGAAGGCTGTACAGTAGGCTGTGACTGTGACCGTTATATGGAATTTTGGAATTTAGTATTTACGCAGTTTAATCAAAATGAAGATGGCTCTTATTCGCCCCTTCCTAATCCTAATATCGATACAGGTATGGGACTTGAAAGACTTGCGGCTATGATGCAGGGTGTCAATTCGATATTTGATGTAGACACCATTAAAGCGATTCGCGACCACGTTTGCCAGCTTGCTGGGGCCGAGTACGGCGTTCAGGCTAAAAATGATATTTCAATAAGGGTTATAACAGACCATATCAGATCCGTTACTTTTATGGCAGCTGATGGGGTACTCCCCTCTAATGAAGGCCGTGGATACGTGATGCGAAGATTGCTTCGCCGTGCGGTAAGACATGGTAAGCTCCTGGGGATAAACGGTTTATTCCTAGAAAAGATTGTTAAGACAGTGGTCACTAACTCAAAACACGAGTATACGGAACTTGAAGATAAATATGACTATATTGTTAAACTCCTTACGGTAGAAGAAGAAAGATTTAACGAGACAATTGAAAAAGGCCTTCATATTGTTAAAGACTATATGAAAACTCTTGAAGAAAGTGCCGATAAAGTATTGGATGGCAAAGCTTGCTTTGAGCTGTATGACACCTATGGCTTTCCGATAGATCTTACCAAAGAAATTTTAGAAGAAAATGGTATGTCTGCCGATGAAGAAGGCTTTAAAGCAGAAATGGAAAAACAACGCCAAAGAGCTAGAAATGCTAGAGTAGAAGGGGACTACATGGGTGGGAACACAGAAACTGTATTCCATCAAATAGATAAGGATTTTCATACAACGTTTACCGGCTACACTGGGCTGGTGCTTGAAACAGCTATAGATTATTTAGCAACGGAAACAACACTGATAGATTCAGCTTTAGCTGAAGAAGAAGTTTATATTATTGCAGCTCAAACACCTTTTTATGCTGAAAGTGGTGGTCAGGCTGGAGATACGGGTTATATTATAACCGCTACTGGTAAAGTGGAAGTGGAAAATACCACTAAAGTTGCCGGCGGCAAGATAGCCCATGCTGGACGGGTAACAGAAGGAAGTATCTCCAAAGGACAAGCTGCACATTTTGTAGTTAATACTGCTCTGCGTATGGATACAGCACGCAACCACAGTGCAACACATTTGCTCCAAAAGGCCCTCAGAGAGGTAGTGGGTTCCCACATCGAGCAAGCGGGGTCAAATGTCAATAAAGACAGACTGCGTTTTGACTACACTCATTTTGAAGCACTTAGTGAAGATCAGCTCCGTCAAGTTGAGCGCTTGGTCAACGAAAAAATATTAGAAGCTTTAGCGATAGAGATTAAAGAAACATCTATTGACGAGGCTAGAAAAATGGGAGCTATGGCACTTTTTGGAGAAAAATATGGATCCCTTGTGAGAGTTGTTAATATGGGTCAATATTCTATCGAACTCTGCGGGGGCACACATCTTAACAATACAGCTGCTATCGGTACATTTAAGATATTATCCGA
>JAQSYC010000100.1 GCA_029256345.1 Clostridia bacterium
TAATGAAAACGGCATAGGTGGATTTAAAGAAGTCATTTTTATGATCAAAGGACAAGGCGCTTACTCAAAGCTTAAATATGAAAGTGGTGTTCATAGGGTACAGCGTATTCCAGCCACTGAATCAGGTGGGCGTATTCATACCTCAACAGTGACGGTAGCAGTTCTTCCAGAAGCCGAAGAGGTGGATGTAGAACTTAATTTAAATGATGTTAGGGTAGATGTATTTAGGTCTTCTGGAAATGGTGGGCAAAGTGTTAATACCACAGATTCAGCAGTTCGTGTAACACATATGCCTACAGGTATCGTTATCTCATGTCAGGACGAAAAGTCACAGTTAAAAAATAAAGATAAAGCCCTTAGAGTGCTAAGAGCCAGACTTTATGAATTGGAACAGGCTAAACAACATGCTGAGTTAGCGGCAGAAAAGAAAAGCCAGGTGGGAACCGGTGATAGAAGCGAACGGATAAGGACTTACAATTTCCCTCAAGGCCGTGTAACAGACCACCGAGTTGGATTGACACTCCATAAGTTAGATCAAATTTTAAATGGAGATGTACAAGAAATTATATCAACACTGACAACTGTAGATCAGACAGAAAAGCTAAAATATGTAACCAACAATTAATAAAAGGATAACTATCATGAGATAAAAGGCTCACCAACAACAGGTGGGTCTTTTTGTGTTCTAAACTTTAAATTTGTCCATACATTTATAAAGAGGAGGAATGTCTATGAATATAGGACTCATTAGTATGATCGCATTAAGTGCAGAAGGGCTAGGCCTGGCGGTGGGAATTATTCTTTTATATGTATTTGATGTTAAAAGCAAAAGGGTAATTGGTATGTTATTTGGGGGGACATCAGGTCTTATGATAGCGATTATATGCTTTGATATATTGCCTCATGCGTTATCAAAAAACCGCATGGACTTGGTCATAATAGGGATTATGATAGGCGTTACTGTTGGACTGTTGTTAGATGATATAACACCTTATTTAGAAAAACTTATAAAAATGGATAAGCAGGACAAAAGGCATTCTAAAATGATTAGGACAGCTTTTACACTGATTATAGGCATAGCTATACATAATATTCCAGAGGGCTTTGCTCTTGGTGCTTTGTCTCATGCTTCCTTTCAAACAATACAGAAGTTTGCTATTGTACTTGCAATGCATAGCATCCCAGAAGGGATTGCTCTGGCCATTCCTTTTAGACAGGCGGAGGTAAAACTTGGGGTTTTACTTATCATTCCAATTTTCTTAGGGGGGATTATGGGGATAAGTGGAGCTATTGGCTATATTTTAACAAATAATAGTGAAAGATTTATTGTTATTGCCCTGGGGCTGGCAGCAGGAATTATACTTTATATTGTTTGCAATGAACTTATCCCAGAGTCCAGAAAGGTGTGGAATGGCAGGATGACAACGGTTGCCACGATAATAGGAATCATAGCTGGGCTTCTTTTGCTTAGATAAAAATAAGATTATTTTGTAAAATGTAAGCAATTTATAGAAAAATATGGTATAATTAAGATGCGATAGACGTGTTAGAACATGTCAGAAAAAGCAGAATGAGTTATCATTATAGGAGACCAAAGATGAATAAAAAAATGACAGCTATACTTATGGCACTTATTGTTGCCACTTATCCCATAGGGACTATACAAGCAGAAACCGTGCAGCAAACTATAGAAAGTGATGGAGATAAAATACTGAAAGACGTGTTTTACATAGAGCCAGACACCAAAAATGTCATCTTAACATTGGACAGTAAACAGGTGATGATCAATAAGAAGAAATATAATTTGAGTGCTGCACCCACTATTATAAAGGAAAGATTATATGTGCCTTTTAAATTTGTGGCCGAGCAGATACTAGATGCCAACAGCCTGTTTGATTCAGCCAATAAAAAAGTGACTTTAAGCAAATATGATCAAGAGATTGTGTTATATGAAGGACAAATGACGGCACTGATCAATGGCACATCAGTGGCACTGGAGGCAGCACCGATTTTACATAATGGATCGTTGATGATACCGCTTAAATTTATCAGTGAACAGTTTAATATGCCATTTAGTTTAGACAAAAATAAAGTTAGCCTAACTTTTACAGATGATTTAAATAGGCCAGTTAAAGGTAGCCGTCCGACAGCAAAATTTAGCTTTGAAAAAGAAGCGTACATAGCAGGACAAGAAATGAAAGTGAGAGAGGAGAGCTTTGCTCAGGAGGGGAGTTTTGTCGTAGAGAGACAGTGGCAAATTGATGACGACATAACTAATAGACTCTCAGATTTAGGAGAGTTTTTGAAGCATCCCGAGGAAGGTACTCATCATGTGTCTCTTAGAGTCAAAGATAGCAGGCACAACTGGAGTCCTTGGACGAGTGAAATCATAGAAGTAAAAGATAATAAAGCACCGATAATCTCAGGTATTGAACTGTCTAAATCAAGTTATGCACAAGGGGAGAAAATGGAAATAACATTTGGTTATGAAAATGAAGAATGGGAGTCTTTAGCAGAAGAAATATGGAGTTATAAGTACATTGATGAAAAAGCACCTTTTAGAGAAAGCACCATTGGAAAACCCACAGCATTATTTTATCCAGGGAAATTTTCAATTGAACTGCAGCTTAGAGATGCGTACGGTAATCTCAGTGAAAAAAAAGAAAAAATTGTAACCATTACGGATGAAGTTGAGCAAAGTGAGCTAGATTATAAGTTTAAAGAAGGCAAAATCGGAACGGTTATTGATAATATGCACAATTTCAACTATATCAATTATGATTTATTACAGGAGTATACCGTTATTAATACAGGGGCTAAGTTGCTGATGAGTAACTCACCAGAGTCTGTTAAGCAAAAAGGTATACTGTATAGGGATGTTGTCCAAGGGGCGGGCAGAATACTGTATCATCATAGAAATATGATAGAAGATGAGTCAGAGGACAAACGCTTGGTGATTATGATAGAAAACAAACATGATAAAGCCATAACAGTTACTAAACGCAGAGAAGGAACAAAAGGACCTACTCATGATATTCTTTATGCAGGTGCCCTTGTATTAAAAGATCATTTAAATAAAGATTTTTATGAGGACATAACAATTCAAGCGGGGCAAAAAAAGTATTTGTTTGATACAGGAGCTCGTAAATGGCATAAGGGAGATACGGTTTCGGGTATGATAGATTTTTATTCTAATGAAGAAGTCGAAGTCACCATAGCAATGGTAAGCGGAGACACACAAATTGCAGAAGTGTCAGCATTCCCTATTTTGCCCAGGGATGGTATTCATTCAAGAGGAAGTTTTGAAAATGCAGACCGCTACTATACATTAGATATAGACAATGATAAGCCTTATCGCATCATGTTAGGAAAACCTGATGGGGAGATGGAGCCTTGGATGCAAGGCTATGATGCCTTAACAGGTCAAGAGGTTATGAATAAAGGCAATTACGGCATGCTTTATCATTTAAGACTTAAGGTTAAGGAAGAGACAGGTATTCTTTTTAATGCAAGAGGCAATATCTATAAAGGTGCTATTGGATTTGTGGACAAGGGGTCTTATGAGATGCCACTGGGGGGACTACTAAAAAATGTACAACAGGCTGTCGTTGGCGGTGTAGTTAATCAAGATAAAGTCAATGAACTGCTCTATGTACTGCCTAATGGATCAGCAGCACCTATCTTTTTCTGTTTTATTCCGAAAAGCGAATGGAATAAATAATACAGACAGAAGGGTATAATTTTTTCTTATTTTATTCACACTATGACTATATTTGGTGTGATAAAGGAGAGAACAGATGCCTAAACTAAGATGTAGTGTACAAACCTGTTTACATCATTCCCATCAGTATTGCTGCATGGGAGCTATCAGCGTGCAAGGGAAATCAGCTCATATTGCTGATGAGACTTGCTGTAACACTTTTTGTGACAATGAAGGCAGTATGACCAATGCGGCAATAGCTATAGACCCTTATACTGAAATCAGTGTGAGATGCAGTGCAGAGCAATGCGTGCATAACCAAAGCCACGTATGCGGTGCAGAGAGCATTGATGTCAATGGCTATTCGGCCAGTACAGCAGAGCAAACAGCATGCTCAAGTTTTGTGAGCAAATAAAAAGCTCGTGTCTGTATCAGCATAACAGCATAAACTTAAAAAAGGACAGAGAGCGGTACGACTTAAAGTTCTAATATCTTAAAGATATTAGAACTTTTTTATATAAGGAAACAACAAAAATATGTTAGAATAAAGAGAAGAGAACAGCAATTATAAAACGAGCTATAAAGGAGGTCCATATGAGTCAATTTGAGATTGTTTCGGAATTCAAACCTACTGGCGACCAGCCCCAGGCAATAGAAAAACTAACAGATGGTATCGTAAAGAAAAATAAATACCAAACCTTACTAGGAGTTACGGGTTCTGGGAAGACATTTACAATGGCAAATATTATACAAAATGTCCAAAAACCAACCCTAATTATGGCACATAACAAAACTCTGGCAGCGCAGCTCTACAGTGAGTTCAAAGAATTCTTTCCCAATAATGCAGTAGAATATTTTGTATCCTATTATGATTATTATCAGCCAGAAGCCTACGTGCCTCATAGTGATACGTATATAGAGAAAGATTCCAGTATTAATGATGAGATAGACAAGCTTCGTCACTCTGCAACGGCAGCCCTAAGTGAAAGGCAGGATGTTATTGTTATTGCCAGTGTATCTTGTATTTATGGATTAGGAGATCCAATAGATTACACCAATCAAGTGCTTTCCCTAAGAGTCAACGGACAGATGGATAGAGATGACGTACTTAGAAAACTTATCCAGATTCAATATACAAGAAATGATATGGACTTTGCCCGTGCCACTTTTAGAGTAAGAGGAGATACGGTAGAAATTATACCAGCAGCTATGTCTGAAAGGGCCATAAGGGTAGAGTTTTTTGGAGATGAAATCGATAGGATTTCTGAAATTGATGCACTGACAGGAACAGTTTTAGGTTACCGGGAACATGTAGCTATTTTCCCAGCTTCATTTTATGCCATTTCTTCTGACAAAATGCAGGATGCTATCAAAAGAATCGAAGAAGAACTGGAGGAGAGAGTTAAGGAATTGAAGAGAGAAGATAAACTATTAGAGGCCCAGAGGATTGCACAAAGAACTAACTTTGATATTGAAATGCTGAGAGAGATGGGGTATTGTTCAGGGGTAGAAAACTATTCAAGGCATTTGTCAGGTAGAGAAGAGGGCAGTATGCCTTTTACACTTTTAGATTATTTTCCAGAAGACTACCTGCTCATTATTGATGAATCCCATATGACTATTCCTCAGGTAAGAGCCATGTATAACGGGGATAGGGCAAGAAAAACAGTGCTTGTAGACTATGGATTCAGATTGCCATCGGCTCTCGATAACAGACCGCTTAAATTTGATGAGTTTGAATCTAAAATCAACCAAATACTATTTGTATCAGCTACCCCTAGTCAATATGAGTTAGAGCATTCTCTGGAAATTGCAGAGCAGCTGATAAGGCCTACAGGTTTATTAGATCCTCCGATAGAGATCAAACCAGTAAAAGGGCAGATTGATGATCTGCTCAGTGAAATCCATAAAATTGTTGCAAAAAATGAAAAAGTATTGGTAACAACCCTCACAAAGAGAATGTCTGAGGATTTAACGGATTATATGAGGGAAATGGGAGTCAAGGTAAAATACCTTCATTCAGATATTGATACTTTAGAGCGGATTGAAATCATAAGAGACCTTAGACTCGGTGTATTTGACGTCTTGGTAGGCATTAACCTGCTAAGAGAAGGGCTGGATATCCCAGAAGTTTCTTTGATTGCCATATTAGATGCTGACAAGGAAGGATTTCTGCGTTCAGAAACGTCACTTATACAGATTATAGGGCGTGCTGCCAGAAATGCAGAGGGTAGGGTTATTATGTATGCAGATAACATTACAAAATCCATGCAAAGGGCCATTTCTGAAACCATAAGGCGAAGAGGGGTACAACAGGCTTACAACGAGGCACATAATATCACGCCTCAAACCATTAAAAAGAAGGTAAGAGACCTCATTGTTGCTACGAAAGCCGCCAAGGAAAATAGTGACTTATTTAAGGAAAAAGATCCTGAAAGCATGACACAGGAAGAATTAGAAAAGGCCATCAAGAAATTAGAAAAAGATATGAAAAAGGCAGCCATGGAGTTGCAGTTTGAAAGAGCAGCAGAGCTTAGGGATACCCTGATACAATTAAAGAAATTATATGTCAGCAGATAAGCTTTTACGAAAGACTAAAAGGAATATCAATAGAGAGAGAGTATAATAACATGGAAAATATTATTGTAATAGGCATAGCAGG
>JAQSYC010000101.1 GCA_029256345.1 Clostridia bacterium
TGAACGTTACCCACAGATTGATATTGTTAATAAATCAATGGCGGGTGAAGATTTTTTATTTGTCTTAAAAACTGATTTTGCCAGTGGAAATGATCCAAGCGTTTTTGGATTGTGGCCTGGTTCGGATTTTAGACTGCTGGTTGAACAAGGAAAGGTCGCTGACTTAACTGAATTGTTACAAGAAGACCCAGAGTGGTACAGCCAGTTTAGGAAAGCAACTTGGGACTATGTAACGGTTGATGATCGGGTTTATGGTCTGCCCTTAGAGATTATTTACGAGGGATTATTTATTAATAGAGATCTGTTTAATACATATGATGTGAAAATTCCTACCAATTTTAGTGAACTTTTGGAGGCTGTTCGTGTTTTTAAAGAGAATGATATCATTCCTATAGCCTATAACGCAACACCAGAGGGAAGTTATATTTATCAAAATATTGTCATGAAGCTAGGAGGAAAAGAGGATGTGGAGCATCCTTTTGATGAAAAGGGAGCGATTAAATCCTGTTATATAGAAGGTATGAACTATATGAAGCTGCTTTATGATGCAGGTGCTTTTCCAGAGCAAACATTCTTTTTAGATGATAAAAAACGCAATGATTTATTCCTTAATAAAAAGGCAGCCATGATTGTACAAGGTTCTTGGTTTATTGGTGATAATGCTCTAGGTGCGGAGGATGCTACAGTTGATATCATCCCTTTTCCTATGATTGAAGGTGGAAAAGCAGATAAAAGTGCTATTATTTATGGTTGTGGTAATGGGATTTTTCATATGAGCCAGCAAGCTTGGGAAGATGAAAGCATTAAAGAAGTTTGTATTTTGTTACTAAAAGAATTGACTTCTCCTACAACAGCCGCCTTATTTGCACAAGGATCGGGATTAATCAGTAATATTAATTTACCCAAAGAACTTCACGATACAACAGTCATGTCTAGAAAGGGCGAGACACTTGTTGCTGGAGCCAAAGAGTTGGTGGGACCAGTGGATAGCTTTATAGACAGAGGAATATGGGAAAATATTGTTATTAAACAATTTCCACAAGTATTAGAAGGGAAAATTTTACCAGAGGAAGTCTATGAGCAAGTGAGTGAGACTATGAGCGGTAAAATAAAAAAAGACTAACCGTTTTGCGGAGGAGATCATGCTTAATTATTGCCTGAAGTTTTATAAACGGATATCCATCAAACAAAAGCTTTTGCTTTTGTTTTCCATACAGATTATTATTCCACTAATTTTTATGGGTGTTATGCTCTATAGAAATACAGAAAGAATCATTCAAAAAAAATCCGTTACGTATGCCATTGACACGTTAAAGATGATTGAATTAAGGATGAATGATTTTACTAAAAATGTTATAGACATTTCGGAAGATCTTCTATATGATACCAATATTTATGAGGTGCTAAATGAGGACAAAAGGTTATTAAAAGATTTTGATTATTATACGATACGGGTTTATGCCAATAATCTTTTAAGAAAAGTATGCCTTTCAAGAAAGGAGATTCAATCTATTGCGCTCATTTCTAAAAGTAAAGTCTTTTACACATATGATTTGAATAGTGGACGAGCTAGTATTGAAGAGGATATTCCTTATGAACAGATCTTAGAATCAGCCAGACAAGCAGGCCAAAAGCCAGAGTGGTTTTTAGATACAGATGAAAAAGGAAATATAAAAAATCTATATTTGATCAGAATGGTCTATGACGTAGACTATTTTAATGAAATAGGACTTATGGCGATTTGCATTAATAGAGATTTTCTAAGAAGTGTTTATAGTGAGTTTTCTACAGAGTTTATGCAAAATATTAATATTTTTTCGCAACAAGGCACATGGATTATTGGGACAGAGCCCTATCTGAAAGACCAGCTTAGTAGTCATTTTGAAATGAATGACTCTAAAACATGGGATTATATTGAAGATAAAGAAAAAGATACTCTTTTGGCCTATATGAAGGCAAGCAGCGGTAGCTGGATTATTGCGACTGAAAGCTCTTTAAGCAAGTTAAATGAAGAACTTTTTGCTTTTAGAAGTATGTTTATTCTCATTACCATTTGTACGATTTTGATTCTCTCGGTTTTTAGTATTCTTATGGCATATGATATTATTGAGCCGATTAATCGGCTGGTATATGGCATTAAAAAAGTAGAAGAAAAAAATATTCATTATGAAGTTTTGGTAGACAGAAATGATGAACTGGGTTATCTAAGCAAGTGTTTTAACAAGATGTCAAAAGAAATAGATATCCTTCTTAATAGGGTTTATAAAGAGCAACTCACCAGAAAGGAAGCGGAATTAAAGGCACTTCAAGCACAGATCAACCCGCATTTTCTCTTTAACACATTAGAGTCCATTAACTGGATGGCACAGCTTAACAATGTTCCGGAAATAAGAGACATGGTAACTTCTTTAGGATCTATTATGGAAGCCAGCATAGGTAAAGGAAATCCCTTGGTACCCCTGAGACAAGAACTGAGATATATAGACAGTTATATTTTAATTATGAAAAATAGATATGGAGACAGGCTTACTTATGAAAGCGATATAGATGAAGAACTTTTAAATGGACAGGTTCCTAAACTGCTCTTGCAGCCTCTTGTTGAGAATGCTATTTACCATGGCATAGACCGCATGAGAAAGAAAGGCCTGATAAAGCTGACGATAAGAAAAAAAGAGGACACCATTTATATTGAAGTGATGGATAATGGTAAAGGGCTGGAAGAAGAAGAAGTTTGTGCATTAAACAAAAAATTTCAAGAAGTCAATGATGATTATTTGCTGCTACGTCACAGAAAAGGCATTGGGCTTGAGAATGTCAATGGCAGAATCAAGTTGTTTTTTGGACAGCAGTATGGTCTTAGTATAGAAAGTGTCTATGAAAATTATACAAAAGTGCAGCTGACGATTCCTATCAACTATTAAGGGGGCTAATATGTTTAAAGTTTTAATAATTGACGATGAACCAACTATACGGAAAGGCCTTATCAATATTATCAATTGGAAAAAATTTCAGTGTGAGGTATGCGGAGAAGCTTGGGATGGAGTAGATGGGCTTGAAAAAATGGAGGAGCTTAAGCCGGATATTGTTTTTGTAGATATTAGTATGCCAGAAATAGATGGACTCACAATGATTAAAAGAGCTAAAAAGATTGTTCCTAACAGCAAGTTTATTATTTTATCGGGGTATAGAGAGTTTACTTATATGCAAGAAGCTATTAAGATAGGGGCCTTTGACTATATTCTAAAACCTTCAAGTATTGAAGAACTGTGTGAAGTTGTAAAAAGAGCTGTTATAGAATTAAAGTATCAGAAAGAAGACCAATTGGAGATAAAAAAATTAAAAAGATGTTTTGAAGAAAGCATTCCTCTTTTAAAAGAAAAGCTTTTATATGATATTATTTTTCAGATTACAATCAATGAAGAAGATATTAATGAGGGATTTGACCTATATGGTCTGCATATTAAAGAGTTTGTCATGATGATTATTGAAATAGATGAAGAATCAGAAAAAAAAGAGCCGTATCAAAGACAACTTTATCAGTTTGGCATTATGAATACTGTGGAGGAGATGTTTGCTGAAACTTTCAAGGTGGAAAAAATTGTACTGAATAATAAACAGATTGCATTTGTTATTTTACCGCTAGAAAATAAAGAACTATTAGTAGATAGTGTTTATAAAAAAGCAAATAGTGTTCAGCAGTTGGTAGAGAGTTGTTTTGATTTTACCGTAACGATTGCTATTAGTACAAAGGGCAAAGGCGTAGAAAAGCTTCATGAGAAAATGATAGAATGTAAGAATGGATTATCCTATAGATTTTATCTAGGAGATAGTTCTATTATTCTGTACAAAGACTTAAATGGATTTTATAAAACAGAGGACAGCTGGATTTCAGAAGGGTATGATAAACGTCTATATGAAGCAATAAAGACGGGGCATGAAGAAAATGTTAATTATATTCTATCAGCCATTAAAGACAAGGTTTTGGAAACGAGTATTGAACCAGATCAAATAAAAACGTTTTACTGGAATTTGATTTACGAGATTAATAATATACGTATTTCTATAAAAAACTTAGAAACAGTAGAAAAAGAAATTAATAAAGATATCTCCAGCTTATATAAAATGATTGAAACAGCTTCGCATATTAAAGATCTTCATGAGCTGTTAGAACAAGTGGCAGAGAGTATCGTTAAGCGGATTAATAAGTATAACAAAAAGAGTATTAATCAAATCTTACAAAATGCCATGAAATATATTTGCGACAATTATGCTATCTCTATTACACTCAATGAGCTGGCGGACTATACTTATGTCAGTACCTATTATTTGAGCCGAATGTTTAAAAAAGAGTTAGGTAAAAATTTTGTAGAGTATTTAAGTGAAGTCCGAATTGAAAAGGCTAAAGAACTTCTCAAAGATAAGAAATATAAAACTTATGAAGTAGCAGAACTGGTAGGTATTCAGGATCCTCATTACTTCTCTAAAATTTTCAAAAAATATGTGAATATGACGCCTACGGAATATAAAGACAAATATTTGTCAGGAGAATTATAAAAAAGAAGTCATTTTAATAAGAGGGCGCTGAAAAACATTCGTTTTTTCAGTGCCCTCTTTTAGTATAGGTTTTTTATTGAAAAGCATAAGAACTTGTTTGTATAAAACCATTAAAAAATAATAACTGTAAATGGAATATCTTGTTGTAAATTTCCATCTTGGATGAAACAAATAAATGTCAACAAACAGACAACATATTCTATTACAAAAAATGTTAAAAAGTAATAACATGAAAAAGAGGAGAGGTGAGAGCTAATGAATGGTGAGACTAAAACAGAACATTTACAAGCAGCTGATATAAAGGTGAAACCTAAAAGAAAAACGGGATTACTCAGCGAATTAATCAAAAATAAGGCGCTGTTTTTGATGCTGCTGCCAGGGCTAATTGTTATGTTAGCTAACAATTATCTACCAATGTTTGGACTTGTATTCGCCTTTAGAAGGATGGATAACTACAACAATCTATTTGGTACGGCATGGGTAGGATTTGATAATTTTAAATATTTATTTGGGTCCAATACGGCGTGGACTATTACGAGAAATACGATAGGTTATAATTTTGCATTTATTGTTATAGGTGTTATAGTTCCTGTACTTATAGCTATTGCGCTTAATGAATTAAGAAATAAAAGAGCTGGTAAAGTTTATCAAAGCTTATTTTTTATACCCTACTTCTTATCATGGGTTGTAATCAGCTATTTAGCAATGGGGCTCTTAAGTAATGAATTTGGTGTGATTAACCGTATACTTGGATTTTTTGGGAAAGAAAAAATTGCTTGGTATACTTCTCCAGAATATTGGCCATATATCTTAATTGCAGTCAATACATGGAAATGGACAGGATATGATACGATTGTTTATTTGGCATCCATCGTAGGGGTTAATAAAGAACTCTTTGAGGCAGCCGCAGTAGATGGTGCTTCAAGGTTTCAACAAATATGGCATATTACCATACCAAGTTTAGTACCGCTAGCGATTGTACTTGTCTTGATAAGGCTTGGAAGAATGTTTTATACGGATATGGGACTTTTTTATTCAGTACCAAGGAATATGGGGCCGTTGCAAAATGCAACCAATACCATTGATACTTATGTGTATCGTGCATTTGTTCAGACTGGGGATGTAGGTTTAGCTTCAGCAGCAGGATTTTATCAGGCGGTTTTAGGTCTGGTAGTTATTCTTTCTTTTAATGCACTTGTTAGAAAATATGATAAAGAGAGTGCCATTATATAGGGGAGGTGAAAGTATTGAAAGCTATAAAAAACGTAGATAGTGAAGCAGGGATACAAATTTCTAAAACCACTAATGTGATATTACATATTATTTTTATACTATTGGCTATAGCTTGTATTTATCCGCTCTTACTGGTATTTGCAGTATCTTTTACCGATGAGACAGCTTTGGCAAGTGGTGGTTATACGATCTGGCCGTCCAAACTCAGTCTATCTGCCTATACGTATATACTGAAAAATATTAACTCAATCATAAGAGCGTATGGGGTTTCTATATTTGTAACAGTGGTAGGAAGTATTATAGGGCTTGTGGTGATGGCTATGTATGCTTATCCATTATCAAGAGATGATTTTAAATATAGAGGTATTTTTAATGTGATTATTGTTGTAACCATGTTATTTTCGGGAGGACTTGTGCCACTTTATATGGTGTATGTCAATGTACTCAAGTTAAAAAATACCCTTTGGGCACTTATATTAATGTCACTATTCAGTGCTTTTTATGTCATGATTATAAGGACTTTTTACAAAACGAATGTTTCAAAGTCACTTATCGAAGCAGCTCAAATTGATGG
>JAQSYC010000102.1 GCA_029256345.1 Clostridia bacterium
ACATATCCTACTACCACTGAAATAAGAATAGGAACCATTTTGAAAAAACCTTTTGCAAATATAGAAACAATAATCATTGTAATAATAACAATCCCTGCGACAAGCAAACCTTTTAATGGGATATTAAATATACCACTTACCTGATTAAATACAGCAGGGTCTACTTGAAAACCATTACTCATTAATATATCAGCCATTTTACCTGCATCTGGATTTTGCTCTACAATAGGTGCATACCCTATCATATTGATAGCCACCGGGCTTAGCCTTAGACCAATAACCATAATAATAGGTCCTACAACAATAGGTGGAAAAAAGGACTTCACTGTTTCAACGCCTACCAGTTTAATAACACCCGCCATTAACACATAAACAAGTCCTGTTGCAATGATACCGCCTTTTACAGCACCGACACCATAAGCTTCTAACGTAATCGCAATAGCTGTAATAAATGCAAAGCTGGATCCCAAAAATACAGGAACGATTCCTTTTGTAACACCATGAAAGACCAATGTGCCTAACCCCGCACAAAGTAACGCTATACCCGGATCTAAACCTGTTAAAATAGGCACAAGTACTGTTGCTCCAAACATCGCTAATACATGTTGTAATCCAAGTATTAGTTTTTTGCTTACTCCAATTTTCTCCATATTCATTTCTCCTTTAGTTTCTTTTATGTTAATTTTTCATTTCTAGCAAAACTATATTATCTCCATCTGTTTCTTTAATATGAACATGCACAATCTCTTTTTTTGAGGTTGGAATATTTTTGCCTACAAAATCTGACCTAATAGGCAGTTCTCTATGCCCTCTGTCTATCAGCGTAGCCAGCTTAATAAAGCTTGGCCTTCCGATGTCCATCAATGCATCCATCGCCGCTCTTACCGTTCTCCCGGTATAAATAACATCATCTACAAGCACAACTGTCTTGCCATTAATATTAGAATGAATAACACTTTCACTGGTTAAAGGCTGTGAAAACTTTTTTTCTAAATCGTCTCGATAAAAAGTAATATTTATTTTTTCAACAGGCACTTCGGTATTTTCAATCAGTTTTATTTTTTCTGCTAGCACATGTGCCAGCGGAACCCCCCTTGTTTCAATCCCCACAAGCACAATGTCTTTGGCACCTTTGTTGGCCTCAATGATTTCATGAGCTATTCTTGTTAAGGCTCTGTTCATGGCTGCTTCATCTAGTAATACTTTTTGTTCTTCCACTTCAACACCTCCGCTCTCACTTAAATATTATGTCGCATAAAAAAAGACTTCTTATCTATACTAAGAAGCCTTTCAGATATACAATATGCATATTTCACCATGCTATTACTTTCGTATTGTACATCCTTGCTAGCCTCTCGGACTACATTAAAGGATTCAAATTCGATTTATTTTCTCACATTTTTCTTAACTTGTCAATAACTGCTGCAAAATACTGCGGAAGATCACTATTAAATTCTACATATTGCTCTGTGCTTGGGTGCATGAACCCCAGTGTCTTTGCATGAAGCATCTGCTTATCTAAACCAAAAGTGGTTTTTTGCGGACCATACAAAGGATCCCCTAGCAGTGGATGTCCTATATGTTTCATATGCACACGGATTTGGTGCGTACGCCCTGTAAACAGTGTCAGCTCAATATAAGTGAAGTTTTTGAAGCTCTCAAGTACCCTGTACTGTGTCTTGGCATACCGTCCGTTACTGACTATCGCCATCTTTTTCCGATCCTGTAAAGCTCTTTTGATAGGTGCTTCTACAACTCCCTCCATTTCTTTAAAAGTACCATATACAATAGCGTGATACTTTCTTGTAATATGGTGTTCTTTTAAAAGAGTCGATAACTTTAAATGAGCCTTATCATTTTTTGCAACCATCAGAAGTCCAGAAGTATCTTTATCAATACGATGAACTATTCCTGGTCTGATTTCCCCGTTAATACCTGACAGATTGTCTTTACAATGATACAAAAGTGCATTAACTAATGTGCCCGTATAGTTACCCGGTGCTGGGTGAACTACCATATCTTGGGTCTTATTAACGATAATAATATCTTGATCTTCATAAACAATATCTATAGGAATAGGCTCTGCACAAATATCAACTTCCACAGGTTCCGGGATTTGTACTACAATAGTATCATTTTTTTTAACTTTATATTTATTTGTGACATTTTCTCCATTGACTGTTATATTATTCTGCTCGATTTGTTTTTGTAAAAAAGACCTTGTATAGTCTTCTAGTTCTTCTGAAAGATACTTATCAAGCCTTACTCCTTCTTTATCTGTCACTACAATATTAATCAATTCTTCCATTATTTTCTTCCTTTGACTGATGTGTTTTTTCAATATCTCCAAATAATATAACTAACAGCAAAACACCTACGCCTATGACAACAAACGTATCTGCAATATTAAAAACTGGAAAATCAATCAATCTAAAATATAAAAAATCTCTTACATAACTTAGAAGGATTCTGTCTATAAGATTTCCAATCGCTCCACTTATAATTAGAACCAGAGATACTTTCGCCCAAGTTCCCGATTTTGTAGAAGGCAGCTTTTTAAAATACACTATCATTCCAATAAGCACCAGAATAGTGACAGGAATAAGGAGCCACTGTTTGCCTTGCAGCATACCAAAGGCAGCTCCTCTATTTTGTATATAGGTCAAATGAAATACATTCTCCCATACTAAAATATCTTGACCACTGCCCAACGTGTTAACTGCCCATATTTTAGAAATTTGGTCTATTGCTACGAGACCCCCTATGATTATCAGTGTTATAATCGTCATTTTACACTCTCCTTTATGCGGTGAATTAACTTAGAAAAAACGTGCTTAATGGCACGTTTCTTTTATAAAGGTCATTGCTTGTGCAACTTCCTCTTCACTTATATCTGTTACAATAGTGGTTGTTCCTATAGCCTTCAGTAGTATAAATGCTATTTTACCATGTGCTTTCTTCTTATCATAGGTCATATGTTCCCATATATCTTGTACCTTATAATCTTCTAGGAACCCTAACAAACCAAATGAATGGCATACTGCTGTTATTTCATGTACAATATCTACGGTTAATAACTGTCTTTTATAACTAATAAATGCTGCCGCACACATCCCATAGGCTACACATTCTCCATGGTTATATTTAAATTGGCTGAGCGTTTCTATAGCATGGCCTATTGTATGTCCAAAATTTAATATTTTTCTGATGCCTGTTTCTTTAGGGTCTTGTTCTACTATATCACATTTTACTTTGCAAGACTTATACGTCATTTCTAAAATAACCGCATCATCTAATCCCAAAATACTCTCTTTATGCGTCATCAAATAGTGAAACAATGCCACGTCTTCTATGACCCCATGTTTAATTACCTCAGCTAATCCTCCAACAATTTCCCTTTGGGGTAAAGTTCTTAAAACCATGGTATTGATATACACCAAAGCTGGATTATTAAAAGCACCCACCATATTTTTATGATCCAGATAATCTATCCCGACTTTTCCACCTATGCTGCTATCATTTTGAGCAACAATCGTCATAGGCAGCTGCACAAAGGGAACTCCTCTCATATAGGTGGCTGCAACAAATCCTGCTATGTCTCCTGCAACGCCTCCCCCTAGAGCAATAATAAGACCACTTCTGTCCATACTGTACTCAAGAAGGGTATCATAGATAGCTGTTACTGTAGCAATGTTTTTTGATGCTTCCCCAGCTTCAAACACATGGGCATAGGCAGGGGCTATCTCCTCTACAATAGCTTTTACCTGCTCTAGATAAAGCGGTGCAATGTGACTATCTGTTATGATACAAATACCGCTTGGCTTACTGACAGTCAAAATCTGATCTTTAAGTCCTTCAAAACTATTGTTTATTACAATATCATAGGGCCTGATAATTGTTTTTTGTAAAATTCTCATGCTAATTCCTCATCTGCTATAGGCATATATTCTTTGGTATAAAATTTCTCCTCGTCTTCTTCCTCCAGTGGGAAAAATGCTTTAAGGTTCTGTTTATCCTCTTCATCTACAGAAGCTAACTCTTTGATTAAATCTCCTTGCTTTGCAAGAGATTTGTCTTCACTTCCTTCTAAGATTTCTAGCTGTGCCTGTAGTATTTGCTTAACCTGCGCTTTATAACTAATATACTGCCTTTTAATCTCTTCAATCTTTTGTGTCAGTTCAAAAGCTTCCTGACGGCCTTTTTCTAAGATTCTGCTTACACGCTCTTCTGCCGAGCACAGCACCTTTTCAGCTCTTTGTTCTGCTTCTTTTTTGATTTGTTCGGCTTTTTCATAAGCGGTACTTTTAGTATCCTGGGCTGTTTTATCTGCTAAAACCAGGACATTTTGAATGGTACTTTCCATCGTTCTATAATACTGTATACTTTCATTAAGAATATTAGTTTTGTCCTTAAGTGCATAATTTTCATTAGTAAGCTCCTGGTAGGACTTCATAACCTCTTCTAAAAACTCGTTAACATCGTCTACACTATAGCCACCTATTTTATTTTTCTTGAAAACCTTATTTTGTATATCGACTGGTGACAACATCACAACACCCCCTATATATATTTTTCAATACAAATGTGAAGCCTCTCTTTTTTTGTTATCCCATTAATCTGTCTGAGCTTTATCTTGCCATAACCTCTTAAGGTTACTATATCTCCTTGTTTCAAAAGATGACTGGCAGAAATATCTGTGCCATTGCACTTTGCTTTATCGTTTTGTATGAGTTTCGTACAAGTTCCTCTAGATAATCCAAAAGCTGCCGATAAAATAGCATCTATTCTTAATGAAGCAACCGTTGTATTGATTTCCTTTGTTTGAGGTTTATCTATCTCTAACTCACTAAAATCTATTGCTGCGATTTCAATCATATGATATCTGCCGATACCTGTCATCATATATGAAACATACTCTGCCATCGTTTCCTTAATCAGGATATACGCGCCAAATGGTTTCAGCATAATATCACCTATCGTGTCTCTTTCTATCCCTAAACCTAAAAGTGCTCCTAAAAAGTCACGATGTGACAGAGCTCGTCCTATACCTGTCTTTACGCTAACTTTCAAACACGCAATAGGAAATAGAAAGTCTGTCTCATACGTAGGAAAAAATCCCAACATTTGCCTTTCTGCTTCTTCATATCCTCCAAACAACCTATACCCACTTAGATTGTTTATGCCAATGTGTTTTTGAAGCATCTGATGCATCCACTCCGCATTATAAAAATCAGTAAAAAAAGGTTTGTTTTGAATATCTGATTTATGCATGTACTCTAAAACACTCTTAACAAATGCTTTTTCTTTTGGATCACTAATCTCATGTGTTAATCTTTTAATCATAATACTTAAACACTAGAGTGTAGGGGGAAAGATGCTTTTTTGTTTAAGTCTTTCTGGGTTCACATTGACATGCTCTGGTGCAAAAATAAATATATTGTCAGTAATTTTTTCAACCGATCCATTTAATGCACAACAGGCCCCTGTCAAATAATCAACCGCTCTTTGCATTTCATGCTGGGCTATTTTTTCCATATTGACAATAATAGGCTTTCTTGCCTTTATATAGGAGCTTATTTCTCCTGTCATATCATAACTCAGCATCGTAAAATTAAGTATTTCCATTTTATTGCCTTGATTAAGGGTAACCACCTTCGCCGGTGTTAAGGGTACCGTGTGACCTATGCTTCTATTAATGGGTTCGCTTTCTCTTACCATATCCTCTATTTCATCATCATCATCATACTCATCTTGCGGTGAAAACACATTTCTAAGTTTAGACATAAAAGAACTCATAAATATCCTCCTCATTATTTATTAGACGTATAATCTCTATCACCAAAAATACTCGTACCTATTCTAATCATAGTTGCACCTTCTGCAATGGCTACTTCATAGTCATTGCTCATACCCATAGATAGTAAACTCGTACTTATATTATTAAACTTTTGTTTTTGTATGTCAACTGATAAATCATACAGTTGCCTAAATATTTGCCTATTATCCTCAGGATCTTGTACATAAGGTGCCACCGTCATAAGCCCCTTTAGCCTGACGTGTGATAGCTGACTGATTTGTTTGACATATTCCATAACTTCTTCTGCCAAAACCCCATTCTTTGACACTTCTTTTGCGACATTAACTTCTAATAAAATATCTGTCAGTGTATTGACCTTTTGAGACTGTCTTTGTATTTCTTGTGCCAACTTCATATTATCCACCGAGTGAATAAGTGCTGTTTTGCCTATAATGTATTTTACCTTATTACTTTGAAGGTGGCCTATTAGATGCCAATTGACAGACTCCTCTACCT
>JAQSYC010000103.1 GCA_029256345.1 Clostridia bacterium
TCTGGTATTCCCACATAATACTTATTCAGAGTTTTGTCTTTTCCCAATATAATCTCATTGTATTTGTAATATGAAAAAGTAACAAAAGGCTGTGTGCACCACTGTTTTGAAAGTGAAGGAACTGTCATCAAATCAGCCAAAGAGATTCTGGCCCACTCCATTTTATCTTCTCTGTATTCAAAAGGTTGTATTTTAGGGGCACTATTATATAAGGCCGCTACCTTATTCCCATCGTTTTCCTCTGGTACAGGATTCACTTGACTTTGCATACCTTTTTTAAAGTCCGCCATCTTATGGATAAGCTCCTGTGCAGGTACAGCTGCTTGCTCTTGTTTTTGCTCTCTGTCCGCCTTAGCTTCTTGAGTCTGAAATTTCCTTATATTTTGTTCTAAGACATTTGAGACTTTAAGCCTTGCCTGAATGTCTTTTAATTTCTTTTCTATTTCTTCTAGATAATTGATTTCTTCTGGTGTTTCCTTTTGCAAACCTTCACTTAAAGTTTCATGGCTGTCTCTGTCTATTTTCTTTTCATGCATTACTTCTTGATCATGAGGATTGCTAAAGGCCATTCTTTTATTTTGCTGCCCAATATATTTATCTCTTAAAACTCTTTCCATTTCATTTCGAGGCGGCGGAAGCTCCTCCATCTCATCTAACTCATTCATTGACTCCATCCATCCTGTTGATTGCATCATTCCCGTTGGCTGCATCATTCCTGTTGGCTGCATAGGCCCTGTCGACTCCATCATCCCTTGCATTTGCTGCAGCTTTTTGAGTTGTTGCAACTGCTGCAATTGCTGGAGCTGTTGTATGGATTCTATTTCCTCTATTGCTTCTACTCCGCTTTCTTCTATTCCCAGTGTTTCTATTAGATCTGTAACGCCTGGCTGCTGTCTTTCTTCCTGCTTTGGCAGTAGTTTTTGCAGTATAGGGTTAACTAGATATTTGCTTCGGGCAAAGCCAATCAGAATGGTATCGGTATCCCTCATTCCATCCCCTTCTTTAACCACTGCCGCCCCATCTATGTCTTTGGCATGAATACCACTTCCCATAACACTGCGCTCATCTATTTTCCACTTCGTCTCTCTGCTTTCTTTAGGCGGCAGCAGCCTTCCTATCCTAACACCTTTGTTCTCTTTACTTGTAAAGACATATAGAACTAAATTGCCTTGATCTCTTGTATTTAAGTTCTGCACATAACACTTGATAACTCCTGGCGTAGATATTGTGACATGTCCATTAACCTTTTTACCATCTATTCCATATGTAGGCATGTTTTCTTCTAGACTTATTAATGAATTTACATACATAGTATCATCCCCTTTTGTTGTCCCTTCACTTCAAAACTCTATACTATGTATATGAAAAACAATGTAGTCTTATGACTACATTGTTGCGATTGCTTCTATTTCAACCTTTGCACCTTTAGGTAAGTTGGCTACCTGAAAAGCGCTTCTTGCTGGATAAGGTTCTTTAAAGTATTGACCATAAATTTCGTTTACTTTTACAAAATCATTGATATCTGCCAGAAAAACTGTGGTTTTTACAACATTTTCTATACTAGTCTCTGCTTCCTCCAGTATAGCTATCAAATTTTTAATCGCTTTATGAGCTTGTCCTTCCACTGTTTCTTCCAGTATGCCCTCATAGTCCATCCCTAATTGACCCGACGTATAAATCATACCATTTGCCGTCACTGCCTGTGAATAGGGCCCTATTGCTTTAGGTGCCTTATCTGTAAATATACTTTTTTTCATTTTTTCCTCCTTGATTAAGCCTGTTTATAATTGCCTAGTATTTTTAAATATTTACTTTGCTCTTCAAGTTTGCCAAGTCCTATAAGGACATTGGCATCCTGCAGATTGCCTTCTAGGTCGACAAAGAAAAAATAATGCCATGTTTTTTCTTGAAGCGGCCTAGATTGTATCTTTAGTAAATTGAGTCCATTGTATGCAAAATGACCCAAAATATTATAAAGTGCACCGCTTGTATGAGAAGTCGTAAATACTACACTTATTTTATCACATTTTTTACTAATAGCCATGTTTTTAGCTAACACAATAAATCTGGTACAGTTTGTATCATTAAAATGAATATTGCTTTTGAGAATTTCTAAACCATATGCTTCAGCTGCCCTGTTACTTCCTATAGAAGCTTTTGTCCTATCTTTAGCCTCTGCAACAAATTGACTGGCCATCGCTGTATTTAAATAAGGTTTTTCTTCAATATACCTATGGGCTCTTAGAAATCCCTTACATTGCGACAAGGCCTGAGGATGAGAATAAACTTCTGTTAACGCCTCTATTTTAGCGCCTTTTATCCCCAATAAGTTATGCTCCACCTTTATAATCTCTTCACCTATTATATAAGCATTATGCTTTAACATTAAATCATAGATTTCCAGCACATCCCCTGCACTGGAATTTTCTATGGGGACGACCCCATAGTCTATCGTCCCTTTTTCTAAAGCCTCAAACACATCTTCAAACTCCTCGTGTGCTACAAGGGTGGCATCATTCTCTTTAAAATAAGTCATTGCTGCTTCTTGTCCAAAAGAACCAGCGACCCCTTGATAGCCTACTATAGGATTTACTTTCGCTCTATCATTCATACCCTCTTCTATAGCTTTTAAAACATGTTTATTGTGCTCATATAAATTTTCTATAGATATTTTGAGATTTTCACCGATGTTATAATACGGTCCTTCTTCTCCCATTATTTCACCTCGCTGATTTGTCGGTCTTCTACTGCCGCATATTTTCTCATCTTTCCTATCACTTTATCAAACTCTGCTGGTGTCAAAGATTGTGGCCCGTCGCACAAAGCTTTCGCTGGGTTATTATGAACTTCTATAATAACGCCGTCTGCTCCTGCTGCTATGGCCGCCATACACATAGGCTCTACCATGTACGCCAATCCCGATGCATGACTTGGATCTATGATGATTGGAAGATGACTAAGCTTTTTAATAGCTGGTATAGCTGATAAATCTAGGGTATTACGAGTATAGCTCTCGAAGGTTCTGATCCCTCTTTCACAAAGAATAACCTGATCATTTCCTCCTGCCATAATATATTCTGCTGCCATAATCCACTCTTCTATAGTAGAAGATAACCCTCTTTTAAGTAAGATAGGTTTTCTTGTTCTGCCTAGTTCTTTAAGAAGCGCAAAGTTTTGCATATTTCTTGCCCCTATTTGGATAATATCTACATCTTCAACAAATTTATCAATTGTCTGTGGGTACATGATTTCTGTCACAATAGGAAGCCCTGTTTTTTCTCTGGCTATCTTAAGCAGCTCTAGTCCATCCTCTTCCAGACCTTGGAAAGCATAGGGGGAAGTACGAGGTTTATAAGCGCCGCCTCTCAAAAAGGTTGCTCCTGATCTTTTTACATCTTCAGCAACAGATACGATCTGCTCTTCACTTTCTACGGAGCAAGGACCTGCTATAACTGCAATGTCACCTCCTCCTATTTTTCTGCCCCCTACCTCAATAATACTGTTATCGGGATGAAATAACCTGTTGGCCTTCTTAAAAGGCTCTCTGACCCTCATGGCTCTATACACTCTGCTGTCATTTTCTATTTGTGTTGTATCAATGCCTGATGTATCTCCTACAAAACCTAATACCGTACGTTCCTGTCCTGTTATTTTTTGTATTTGAACAGGATAACTGCTCATTAATTCCTCCATAAGTTTTAAAATTTCTTCTTCTGTAGCTGTGTGGTTCATAACGACAATCATGCTTATACCTCCTTATAATATGTAGCGTAGTGTTGTATTTTTGGAACATCTATAAATAAAAAAGGCTCTATGCCCTTTTGAGCATAAAGCCTTATATCTTTTAATCTTAAAAAACTTAAGATATATGAATGGGGACGTATATGCCAAAAGGCCTTCTCATATTTTGTTTACAGCAAAAATAACCAGCGCTAAAATAAAAGTAGCCCCAGCTAAAAAAGAATGTATAAAATTTTGCTGTAAGTTCACATATACGATTCATTTTTATATCCTCATCATTTATTGTATTTTTGAAATTAGGTTCATTATAAGTGGTATAATTCTCATTGTCAACTCTTTTTTTGTGTCCTGAAAGCATCTATATAATCAGATAACCTTGCAAATTCCTGCAAAGATAGGGTCTCACCCCTTGTAGATGCACCGACATGACTGTCTTCTAATAGTGTCTTTAACTCCTCTTTTGGGAGCCCTAGGTCAGCATTAGCAGCCAGTGCATTAAGCAGCGTTTTTCTTCTTTGCAAAAAAGAAGCTTTAATGATTTTAAAAAGCTGCGCTCTGTTATTAACCTCTACCCCAGAAGTCTCATTTAGAGTGAGTCTTAGTACAGCTGAGTCTACATTTGGTCTTGGCATAAAACAATTGCGTGGTACATTCGCAACCAAATAGGGTTTTGCATAATAATTAACTGCTACAGTAATAGCACCGTATTGTTTGTTGCCTGGCGGCGATGAAAGTCTGTCAGCCACCTCTTTTTGTACCATGATGGTAATGCTTTCTATAGGCAGTTCGTTTTCTAGCAGATGCATGATAATAGGTGTTGTAATATAATAAGGTAGATTTGCAACCACCTTGATTCTCTTGTTGGGAGATTCTTCCTCTATCAGCTTTTTAAGATCTACTTTTAGTATATCTTGATGGATCAGCCTAAAGTTCTCTTTTTGTCCAAACTGCTCCTCTAAAATAGGAATCAGCTGCTTATCTATCTCCACTGCAATCACTTTGCCTGCATGCTCTATAAGCTCCTCTGTGACGCTGCCTATCCCTGGCCCTATCTCAAGTACGCAGTCTTCTTTTGTAATCTCAGCTGCGTCTATGATTTTATTAAGAACGTGTGTGTCTATAAGAAAGTTCTGTCCAAACTTTTTTTGAAATACAAATGGGTATTTATTAAGTAAGTCTTTTGTTCCCTGAGGTGATGCGATCTTTTCCATGTTGTTCACTCCTTCTTGATTATCATACCATATTGCCAGAGACTAAAACAAGGGCAGACCAAAAAGGCCTGTCCTCTCAAACTTATGTTATTTCAGTTAGTCACTTCTTACCTCAGCTCAGCAATATTAAGGGTTTGATCTTTAAGAACGTACACAGTCTTGGGCCTGCGTCCAAATCTATAACATTCTTTTTCTGTTCTAAAGAACAGGTCAATTTTGTTTCCCTTTATCGCACCACCGGTATCTGCCGCTAAAGCAAGGCCATAGCCTTCTACATACAGCTTTGTTCCAAGCGGAATTACCCTAGGGTCTACTGCCACTACGCCCACAAAAACATCTATGCCACTGGCAGTTTTGCTTCCCCAGCCATCTTTTCCAGAGTCTGTATAAGCTGTAGCCTCCATGTCATAAACTTTTGTATATTCGTAGTTTTCTCCTGTATCAGGATCCTTGATGGCATTTGCAATGCCCTTAAGGACAATTTGATCTTGAGCCTCTTCTTTTACAACAACTTCTTTGACGATTTCTTCTAAAAGCTCACCACCTACAAATACTTTTTCCAAAGTAACTTGCTTTAATCCATTTTTACCTTCTTGTGTAATCTTTGTTTCTCCCGGATTAAGTTCTGTAGTTGTTTTTTCTATCGTGTCAAAACTTACAGGTCTATCTTCTATAATGATTTCAACCTCTTTTGTTTTGACTATAATCTCCATATCGTCTGTTATCTCCTGAGTTTGATCAGGCTCTACAGATAATTCTTTTTCATCTTGTAAACCTTTTGCAGTTATGATTTCACCTACTGTCTTAAAATTCGTTTTAAATGTGACACTTTCTCCATTCACATTAAAACGCACAGTGGGTTTCCATCTATTTATAGTAATTTTTATGTTATCTTCTATTTTTGCCTCTAAGCTGGGTGTTACTGTATCTTTGCTGTCTACAGTAATCTCTAACTGCTGTAATAATTCGTTTACGGTACTTGCATCTGTCTCGTATTGAGTCACTTTACCATCATCAACTAAAGTAATAATTTTTGATAGTGATTGATAAGCTGTAATACTCACGCCTCCTAGCATAAACAACACTACAACCAATAAAGCAATTCTACTGCGATTCCTCATGATTACCTCCTTAAAACATAAACTCTTTTAATGCAAAAGTTTAGTTCTATCTTTACTAATCAAAATAATTTGATTTTATTCTTTGACCTGATAAATCGTGTTTTATTACAATCGTCTGGTAATAAAATTAAGATCGATTTGTTTCAACTACATTTCAGATTGTAATATATTTCTTCTAATCTTTCAAGCTTTTTGTAA
>JAQSYC010000104.1 GCA_029256345.1 Clostridia bacterium
GATATTCGGGTAGAAAAAGCGAAAGAACTTATGTTGCAAGATAAAAATCTCTTTATTAAAGATATTGCGTTAATGGTTGGATATAAAGATCAATTTTATTTTAGCAGGATTTTCCGATCACTTACTGGGAAGTGCCCATCGGAATATACATAAGGAGGAAAAAAATGATGTTAATACTGAAATATTCCGTTCAAAAGCTATTTTAGTTGGCTCCTCCACTATTAATAATGGCTATTTGCATTCCGTTAAGGCTTGCTAGAAATGGTAAAGGGTTTAAAGTTTAAATACATAAAAGGATAGTTCAATGAACTATCCTTTTATGTATTTGTTAAATCATTATTGTACCTCAGTAGCTCCGGTAACTTTACCTTCATTTTCTAATTTAAATGTAGCTTTAAGGTCTTCACTGGCAAAATATACGTTGCCTTCTACTGTAGCATCTACTATAGAGAAGTTTTCAGCTTCAACATAAACATCCCCTACAAAAGTACCGCCTTGGATTCGGGCGTTTGGACTTGTAACAGTCAACTTTGGTGCTGTTAAAGTGTATCTCGCAGTTACTTTATGATCAGCATCTTGAGCATAAAGAGCTATTTTACGCTGAATGGCATCTGTACCGTCATCGTTCTTTTTGCCGTTCTTAAATTCTCCGTCTAAAACAAGTTCTTTATCAAAAGTTAAATCATTAAGAGTAGAAATAATCCATGTACCATCTTTGCTTATTCCTTTTTCAAAATCGGTTTCGTTATCTACCAAAGAAGCAGTTGTTACTGCGTCCACTGACGCTTCTGCAGCTGGAGTTTCTGGAACTGGTGCTTTATTAGATGAACATCCTGCTAATAAAGCCGCTGATAGTGTTAAAGATAATATTAATGCTTTAAGTTTCATTTAAAATATCTCCTTTAATTTTACGCATGAAATGTAAAAAACTATTTTATAAGCCTAAGTGTATCACTATGGTAAAAAAATGGCAAGTGAAATTTTGTGATATAAACTCGAAAAATAGGCGTAAACCCCTTAATTTGTCTTGTCATGGCAGGAAGGTAGTGGATGCTTGTAGGTCTATATGGTCAAAAACTTAGGATTATGCTACTATTTAGATAAGACTGGTTGTTGAGAATGTTCTGGTTTCCGGTTGAAAGGAGAAAAAATAGATATGAGAATTGTTAGTGTATCTCACTTAAAAGGACATGAAATCCTTGGAAAGCAGATTTATAATGAATTGGATAGGGTTTTACTTAATGTGGGAGTAAAATTGACCCCGTTTTATATTGAAAAGATTAAAGAGATGGGCATCCATTCAGTATATATTGATGATGAACTATCAAAGGGTGTAATTATTGAAGAAAATATTTCTGAAAAGACAAGGCAAATGAGTAAACGTGCTGTGAAGGAAATGGTGGAAGGCTATTGCCGTGAAGGAAAAACTTACGATAGCAGTGTTAAGAATTCGGTGGAGTCTATACTTGAAGATGTATTGTCCAATAAAGATGTTTTGATAAATGTTGAACAAATAAGTGTTGGTGATAACAATATATATGCCCATTCAGTAAATGTCAGTGTACTCTCTACCATAATAGGAACACATATGGGATACAATATGTCAAAGCTTAAAGATTTGGCCACTGGAGCTTTACTCCATGACATTGGCAAAATCAGAATAATGAATGATAAAAAGCTTATGGGAGAGTTCAAGACTCAGGCTGAGCAGGAGCAATACATTAAGCTTATGCACCCAAAGCTTGGGTATGATTTATTGGGAGAACAGAGGGTCTGGAGTGCGCATGTAAAGGTAGCTGTATTAATGCATCATGAAAGAAGTGACGGTAGCGGGTACCCAATGCAGTTAAAAGGCAATGAGATCAATCAAATGGCAAAGATAGTAGCCATTTGTGATGTGTTTGATAATTTGATATCAGATAGGAATAAAGAGGGAAGTAAAACAGTATCTGAAGTTATTGAATATCTGGTGGGTGTGAGTAATACTTATTTTGACATAGAAATGGTAAGAAAATTTACGATGAACATAGCTGCTTTTCCTACAGGAAGCTGCGTCCTTTTAAGTTCAAAAGAAAAGGGCTTAGTCGTAAGCCAAAACAATTCTATGCCAACGAGGCCTATAGTTAAGATTATATGTGATAAGGAAGGAAAGGTACTTTCGGAGCCTTACGAAATTGATTTATTAAAAGAATTAACACTTTTTATTGATAAACCTTGTGAACTTTAAAATTTGGAGGAAACTTTATGGCTGGACAAGACAACTTTACAGATTTTACAAGCGATGTGCATGATCTAAGAATAATTCATACTATTTTACTCAGATTGTTGAAGGTAGATGGCCTGAGCTATACAATTGAGTTGAAAAAGACACTGGAACAAGTCGGAATGTTTTTTAATCTAGATAGAATTTTTATTTATTATTTTTCTACAGATCCAACTTTTATGCAAATAGAATGTCAGTGGCATAGGGAAGGGATAGGGCCCAAAAGAGAAATACAGGAAGAAGAAATAGTTTATGCGCTGCCATGGCTAATGCGTAACATTAAAAATAATGATTTTATTGCGATAAATAGTAGGGAAGAGCTTCCAGATGAAGCATTGTTTGAAGCTGAGGTTTTCAGAGCTGAGGGAATAAAGGCTTCTCTTACCATTCCATTAAAGGCTCAAAATCATTTAATTGGATTCATCGGTTATGAAAGTTTGTCAAAGTCTATCATCTGGGACAAAAAACAGGTCGAAATATTAAAGGAAGTTTCCACGCTTTTTGCATCTATAAGAACCCGTATTGTGAAGGAAAAGGCCTATCAGTCTATCATCAATGGGCAGGCCCTTTTACTTAATAACTCTCAATCTCAGATTTGGGCTTTGAGTAATGCGAATTCTTATGAAAGTGTGAATGAAGCCCATGCAGCTTTTTTTGGAAAACGTAAATGTGACTTAGAATACCAGGATTTATACGATATATTTGATATAGACACTGCAAATAAATTGTCACAAGTTAATTGGGAGCTGTTTGAGAAAAATGAGTCTGCAGAGAAGGAAATTGAGATTAAAAACTTTCAAGGTGAAGATAGATTGCTTCAGATTAAAAGCAAACCTCAGAAGGATGTAGCGGGTAACATTAAATACCTTATTTGTACGGCTGAGGATATTACAGAACAAAGAAAAGCAGAAACTGAGCTGTACAAGGCAAAGGAACAGGCAGAAGCCGCAAACATCGCAAAAAGTCAGTTCCTTGCCAATATGTCACATGAGATAAGGACGCCGCTCAATGGCATATTTGGGTTTCTTGAACTGTTGCAATTAACAGATCTATCTTTAGAGCAAAAGGAATTTATCCGTGAAGCCAAATCTGCTTCAGAGATATTGTTATATCTTATCAGTGATATACTGGATTTTTCGAAGATAGAAGCTAAAAGGCTGAGGCTGGAAGAGATTAGGTTTAACTTAAGAACGATTGTTGAAGATGCAGTTGCACTACTTGCACCTAAAGCAGCAGAAAAGGGTCTTGAAATTTACACCATGATTAAGGCCGGTGTGCCAGAAGACGTTATGGGTGATCCATCAAGGCTTAGACAGATATTAAACAATCTTATAAGTAATGCAGTAAAATTTACTAAAGAGGGAGAGATTTCAGTTACAGTGGATTGCTTGGGAGAAAAAAAGGGAATAGTCTCACTTGGATTTGAAGTAAAGGATACGGGTATAGGTATTCGCGAGGAGCATATTCATACTATCTTTCGGTCCTTTAGTCAGGCCGATGCTTCTACAACCAGAGAATATGGGGGAACGGGACTAGGACTTGCTATTTCCAATGAACTCGTAAAAATTATGGGTGGTAAAATTTCCGCTCACAGTACATATGGTGAAGGAACCGCTTTTAAGTTTAATATCAAGTTAAAGGTGACCAAAGAAATATCGGAACACTATTTCATGTTCGAAAAGCTTGAGGGCATTAATATTTTGATTGTGGATGATAATGAAAACAATAGGAAAAGTATGAGTGCCTATTTTGAGGGGACGGCTGTTAATGTATTTGAAGCGAAGGATGGAGTCAGTGCCATTACGACCATTCTTTCAGCTGCACAGACTAAAGACAAAATAAGTATTGCGATAATGGAGCACCAAATGTCTGATATGAATGCCTATGAACTTGCAAATACATTAAAGACAATTGCTTGTGCCAAGGATATCAAACTGATACTTCTGACCCCTGTAACACAAAAGGGAGACGCTAAGATGGCTAAGGAATCTGGCTTCTCGTCCTATTTAGCTAAACCGATTAGAAAGTATGAGCTGTTTGGTTGTATTGCCCGTGTGCTAGGTCTCACCCAACAAGATAAAGCACAAGGGCCTGGTACTGAACATAGGGTTAAGGAAGTTAAGTCTCTATTAAAACCAAGGATTTTGTTGGTTGAAGACAATGCAATGAATCGCAAAATACTTATTAGTATGCTCAAAACCCGTGATATGACATGTGATGTGGCGGTAAATGGCAGTGAAGCTTTAAAAGCAGTATCAGAAAAAGAGTATGATATTGTTTTTATGGATTGTCAGATGCCGGTAATGGATGGGTATGAATGCACCTCTGAGATCAGGCGTCTTGAGGGAGAGAAAAAGCATACAACAGTTGTTGCCATTACGGCCAATGCTATGGAAGGTGATGATGCAAAATGTATTGAAGCAGGCATGGATGGCTATATCAGTAAACCTATCCATTTTGATACGCTGTTTAATATAATAGCGGCCAATACCAGAGAAGGACAGGAGCAGCACACCTATAGCAACATCATAGCGCATCATATTGATTATTTAATTGAAGCCACTGGCCTTGACAAAGAGGATGCAAAGCAAATACTTGAAGACTATATAAAATGTCTGCCGGAATTACTTCAAGGTATTCAGGATGGTATCAATCATAAGGACTTTCATAAGTTGGCTGGGGTCACCCATGAGTTAAAAGGTTCTGCAGGAAGCTTAAGAATTATTTCTCTTTATGAATTAGCCATAGACCTTGAGGCAGCTGCCAAAAAAGGAGATAGAGATGAATGTGTCAGGTTATTTGCCCAAATCAAAGAGTTATGTAAATAGATCTATTTAAACAGTACTCACTAAATTTAAAAAATAACACACAAAGGAGATTTACACATGAAAAAGGTATTAATAGTGGATAACTCATCTTATATGAGAATGTTTGTGAAAAAAATTATTGAAAAGGAAGAGGGTTATACCATTTTTGAGGCAGCAAGTAAGGATGCAGCAATGGCGCTCTTCAAAAGTGAGAAGCCAAATATTGTTATTTTGGATTTAAATATGGCTGAAAATACCATGGAGGGCATGGAAGTACTAAAAGATGTCATCAAAATTAATCCTGAAGCAGTTGTCATCATTATATCAGCAGTAGGAGACGAAAATGTAAAAAATGAGTGTATAGCACTTGGGGCTAAGTGTTATATCAAGAAACCTATTGATACAGATGCTTTATTAAAGGCACTAGCAGAAGATAAATAAAATCATGAAAATCAATTGATAAGTAGCTACATTGGTACGATTTGATATTTTAAAATAAAAACACATATATAAAATGCACAAATTGTTAAAAAATAAACGATTATTTATGTAAAATCTGTATAAAAAAGCTTGAAAACTAAAATGAGCTGTGTTATGATGAGTATAAATTAATAGCGTGCCTGGGAGATAAGAGCAGGGTTATAGCAACTACGAGTTGTTTTATAATTCTGTTTTTTTTGTGGGTAAATTTTAATTTTAAAAAAGCTTTTTGTGTAAGTAAAGATTAAGGGGGAATAGTATGCGCAGCCCATTTATAGAAGCTATTGAAGATAGTCCGATTATAGCAGCTGTAAAAGATATGAAAGGGTTAGAAAAATGTTTGGATTCAGACACGGGTGTTGTCTTTATATTATTTGGAGATATCTGTAATATTACAGATATTGTAGATAAAGTTAAAAGCAGAGATAAAATGGCTATGGTTCATATTGATCTGATTCATGGGTTAAGCGGCAAGGATGTGGCACTGGATTTTATTAAAACACAGACAAAAGCTGACGGGATTATTACAACGAAACAACCGCTCATAAAGCATGCCAATGAAATAGGACTGTATACAGTGCTTCGTTTTTTCGTCATTGATTCTATGTCACTTCTTAATATAGAAATGTTAAAACATCATACTTATCCGGATGTTATAGAGATTTTACCAGGTATTATACCAAAGGTTACT
>JAQSYC010000105.1 GCA_029256345.1 Clostridia bacterium
ATTATAAAAGTCAACTATCAAAAATGCTATTTATCCTAATATAGCTTCAACTTTATGAATTTTACCATCTTGAAACTCTGGTATGATATTGCCTTCTACCAGTTGGTTATCAACTAACAGACTTTTAACCCCTTTGCAAACATGATTAGGATTTTTGATGGTGATATCATATTTCGTCCCTTTAAACTCTCTCATGATATGATATCCTTCCCAGTCTTTTGGAATACATGGGTCAATCCTTAAACCTTTATAGTCTGGTTTAATACCCAGTATCCACTGAGAAATCGTAATGAAATTCCACGCTGCCGTTCCAGTAAGCCATGAGTTTTTAGCCTCCCCGTGTCTTACAGCATCTTTTCCTGCCACCATTTGAGAATAAACATAGGGTTCTGTTTTATGAATTTCACTGATTTCTTCTAAATAAGCAGGTGCTATTTTTTTATAGATTTCAAATGCCCGGTCTCCGCGGCCTATAACTGTCTCGGCACAGGCAATCCAAGGGTTGTTATGACAAAAGATACCTGCATTTTCCTTGTAGCCCTGTGGATAGGTAGAGATTTCTCCCATCTCCACATGATAGGTTGTAAAGGCTGGGTTATTAAGTACAATGCCATATTTTGTATCCAATCTCTCCACCACTGCATTAAGCGCTTTTTCTGCCAATCCTTCTTCTACGCCTATCCCTGCCATAACACAAAAACCTTGTGATTCGATGAAAATTTTGCCTTCTTCATTTTCATCACTCCCTATCTTGTTACCATAGAAATCATAAGCTCTTAAGAACCATTCTCCATCATAACCTTGCTCTAAAACAGTCTTTTTCATCTCTTCAATATGAGCATTTGCTCTTTCAGCTTCCTCTTGCTTGCCAAGTTCTAGGCAGAGCTGTACATATTCATTGCCAATAAACACAAACATTCCTGCAATCAATACCGATTCCGCAGTGCCGCCTTCTTTGTTTTCAGTTGTTTGAAAGGATTCTCCTGGTGTTGTAGAGAAGCAGTTTAAATTCAAACAATCATTCCAGTCTGCACGACCTATGAGGGGCAGTCCATGGGGGCCTAAATTATTAATGACATGATCAAAAGAAACTTTTAGATGCTCAAAAAGACTTGCTGTATTGTCTTGATTAGAATCAAACGGCACACTTTCATCTAAAATTTCTTTATCTCCTGTTTCCTTGATATAGGCCGTTGTTCCTAAAATCAACCACAGCGGATCGTCATTAAAACCACTTCCTATATCATTGTTGCCTTTTTTGGTAAGCGGCTGATACTGATGGTAACATCCCCCATCCTCAAACTGCGTAGAGGCAATGTCTATGATTCTCTCCCGTGCTCTTTCCGGTATTTGATGAACAAAGCCCAAAAGATCTTGATTCGAGTCCCTAAAACCCATGCCTCGACCAATACCAGATTCAAAATAAGAAGCACTTCTTGACATGTTAAAGGTAATCATACATTGATAAGGATTCCATATATTAACCATTCTGTTCAGCTTTTCATCTTGGCTATCCAATATGTAGTGTGAAAGTAACCCATCCCAGTAAGTTCTTAATGCTGCAAAAGCCTGTTCTACAGCTTCATCCGTTTTAAATCTTTCTATGACAGCTTTAGCTGGTGCTTTATTGATAACGCCTTTAGCTTCCCATTTTTCTTCTTCTTTATTTTCAGCATAACCCAAGATAAACACATAGGTTTTTTCTTCTCCTGGTGCAAGCTCTATATTAATCTGATGCGCCCCTATCGGTGACCACCCACTGGCTACAGAATTTTTACACGCTCCATTTACTACACTGTCTGGCGCTTCAAATCCATTATATAATCCTACAAATGCATCTCTATCCGTATCAAATCCATCTACTTCCGTATTAACCGCATAAAAAGAATAGTGGTTCCTTCTTTCCTTGTATTCCGTCTTATGATAGATACTGCTTCCTTGTATTTCTACTTCTCCGGTACTAAAATTTCTTTGGAAGTTGGTGGTATCATCTTGTGCATCCCACAGACAAAACTCAACAAAGGAAAAAAGTTGTACCGCCTTCTCTGCTGAAGATGTGTTCTTTACTTTTATATGATGAATCTCTGCCTGGACACCCAGTGGTACAAAGGCCAATTGTTCAACTTTTATCCCGTTTCTTTCTCCAGAGAACTTTGAATAGCCAAGACCATGTCTGCATTCATAGGCCTCCAGCTCCTTTTTAACAGGTTTCCATGTATGTGACCAAACATCTCCCTCGTCATTGATGTAAAAGTATCTTCCACCGTTATCAATCGGAACACTATTGTATCTAAAACGGGTAATCCTTCTTAATTTTGCATCTTTATAAAAACAATATCCTCCGCTTGTATTGGATATAAGACCGAAAAACTCTTCACTTCCAAGGTAATTAATCCAAGGATAAGGGGTTTGTGGAGTGGTAATGACATACTCTCTGTTCATATCATCAAAATAGCCAAATTTCATAGACGTATCTCCTTTATTTTCTAAGTTTTATATTTCGAAATCAGGTGTTAAGTCTATTTTATTTTTAACGGCCTATGAAGTAAATGGACAAAATTGCTTGTAACCCTTTAAATTTTTGCACTCCTCAGTACTTTCTTATTTTAAGATATGTTGCCAAGTCTTTGGGCAATGAATACTCTTGATTCTTGACTCAAATCCATCCTATAGGTGGAATCCAAAAAAGTATTGCCATCCTTAACGATTCTTACCAACGGCCTTTTTAAATTACCTTGATAATTTTTTTCCACGATACCCACAGCCCCATTGCTGAGCAGTACACAAGTACCCACAGGATAAAAAGCCAAAATACTTTCAAGTGCTGTTCTGACTTCAAGATTGAGTCTTTCTGTCCTAAGCTGTACAACGACTTCATTAAGTTCCATTCCTTGTCTATAACCCCTAGAAGAAGTCAGTGCATTAAATACATCACAACATGCTACTATTTTTGCCCCAATATGCAAGTCTGAGCCTTTTCCCAGAGGGTAACCGCTACCATCCTCTCTTTCATGATGGCACAATACAACCACTTTTGTCACAGCACTGATATCGGGATTGTCTTTAATAATATTATAACCCATCTGGGGATGCTCCCAAATAAGTTCCTGCTCCTTCTCATTGAGTTTTTCTTTTTTCTCAAGAATTTCTTTAGGAATAAGGATTTTGCCTACATCGTGCAGCAACCCACCGATTACAATATCTCTTGTCAAATCTATGTTAAGATTCATCTTTTTACATAAAAGCAACGCAATAATAGCTACCCCAATAGAATGTTCATAAACATCTGCATCATTTCTTTTGATATCCATAATATCATACATAATGTTTTTTCCGCTTATTTCATCTATGAGGCTTTCTACCATCTTCCTGATATTGGCTACCTCAATCGTCGTATTGGCTTTTATTTTATTAGCCTCTTCACTGAATTCCTTTGTAAGTATAGCTTTTCTTTCATTACTGACAAGGACTTCCGGTTCAATCCCCTCAGATAACTCATCTTCAATATACACAAAAGGGATATTAAGCTCCAATAACTTATCTTTAAACCCTGGCCTATATCTGGTATGCTGCTTAAGTAAAACGGTGCCATTTGTATACGTGATATCTTTGGCAATGATTTCTCCTCCACATAGATGTTCTATATCCACTATTCTCATCTTGTTTCCTCCAGTCTTTTCACTACATCCTGTATAATTCTCGCTGTAAGACCCCAGATGATCCCCTCTTCTGTCCTGTAAACAAGAACTGTACTTTCACTTCTTCCCCAAGGATTTGTATAATACTCTCCAAGACCTAAGTCTTTACTTGGAAATAAGATAACCTCATTGCCTTCTTCATCCGTATAAGATGGATGTACCTTGATCTGAGTTTTATACATTTCAGGCGGATTATTTTTAAAGTAGGCTACTGGAAGCATAAAAACTGCTTCTACCTCATCTTCATTAAACAAAAACTCCTTAATATCTTGTTTATGGGTAATGGCCAAAAACGGTTCCACAATAGCCCCCATAGGTGCAACAACTATATCCAGTGCACCAATCACCTCTATATCCTCAGCCCCAATACCCATCTCCTCAACGGTCTCCCTTATGGCTGTGTCTTTGGCATCTTTGTCTAACAGTTCATCTTGCTTACCACCTGGAAAACAAATTTCCCCACCCTGTCTAATTTTTTTATTTCTTTTTTGAAAAATAAAAAAATATTCCTCTTCAACAAACATCAAGAGTGCAAGTACAGCTGAGTTAAAATAGTCTTCTCTGCCATTAATGCCCGGTGTGGCCGGCAGCTTATATCTTAGTTGATTAAAGTCATCTTGGTTCATAGCTTATACCATACCTTTTTATAATATTAAACTCTTATCTAATTTAAATTTCGACATTATTATATTATTATAATATAAAAAAAAGAGGATTTCTCCTCTTTTATCACTTATTATATGATATTTGCTAAAATTTTAGTATCAAAAATTTCATATTGTCTATGCTTTCTCTGCCATTCGTCCAATCCTTTATACAAATCCGTCCTCAAAAAATAGTCATATTCATAGGCCAGTCTAAAACTTCCTTCTAGATTGCCAGCAAATAGATTTTTAGCATTATATTCTCCAAACACATTAACGAGTCCTATACATAAAAGCTCTATAAAATCATGACCGCAGCACACTTCCCATAGATTATGTTTACTATCTGCCAATGCTTTTGCTTCTCTCAAAATCATTTCTTTTTTTAATAAATGTTCTTTTTTGGAATGCACTAAAGTTTGCTCAACTAGCTTAATCCAATCCACCTCCAACTCGCCGTGATCCAAAAATCTGCTAACATCCAGATCATTAAATCTAAGCCTCAAATGACAAAGCTCCGAATACCATCTTAGATAACCTATTTTAGCCGTGTTTTCAAGTAAATGCATTTTAAGAGATTTTTTCTTTTTTTCTTCAAATCTGTTGTATTTGCTTCTATTGGCATACTCTGAGAGAATACTTTCGTAGGCCGGTGAATGAATAAGCATACATTCTAAGTCATGCCCATCGGTTACGAATAAATTGTCACTTTTAGGCACTTTATTTTCCAATCTCCAAAAATCCGCATCAACTATGCCAATGACCCCTTCTAATCTTTGGTCATCGCAGCCTCCTATGCATTCGGTCACATTGCTTTTGCTCTCTCCTATAATGATTTCACAGGTTTCTTGGCTAAAAATCTTGCGATATAGTCTGTAATCTGTGACACCCTCTACCACCACAAAGCTCATCCTATTTCTGCCGCTGCGCAGCATTTTAATCTTTGTCAGCAGCCTTGCTGCATTAATGTATTGCCTCATCAGCATTCCTCCAGCCCTGTTGTCAGATCCCATCTTCCATTAATGATATCTGGTGAGTGTGTCGCAATGATAATCTTAACATCTGTCAAATCTGAAACAGCCTCCATATCCTCTAAAAATTGCTGTTGCCAAGCAATATGAAGGGAAATCTCTGGTTCATCAATCAAAATGAGTGCATTGGGTTCAGACTTAAATAATAATTCAAAAATAAGAATCAGTTCATTTTGTTCCCCCGATGATAACTTATCTGCCATCAGCAGGCTTTTATTAGGTAGTTCAAAAACAAAGCCTTTTTTCCCACTGATCTGCATCGTTTTATAATTAAACCTTTTATTAATAATCTGTCTCATCAAATCAATTTTTGCTTCTATCACATCGAAGACCTCTAGTTTGTCTTTGCTGTCTTTGATATATAAATCCAATATTTTTATTGTCTGTCTGTCAAGATCTGTAAGCCCCCACTTGTTTTCTGTAAGACTTGCATCTATTAGCCCGATTTCTTGCAATTTCAGCCGTCTTCTATCGAGTTTTTGAAGTGCCTCATCCATTCTATCGATCTCAAGGCATTCCTCCCCATTTTGGCTTTTTACACCCTCTATGAGTCTTCCTGGAAAACTATGGTCAAGCTTTTGAGATCGGGCGGCATACTCTTCTAAAGTGCCAGCTATACACTGCGCCAACTCCCTAGCATATATCAGTACCAAAGGACTCAAGTTTTTGGATCCTGTCAGTCTGTTGGCATGAATAAAATGAATAGGCATCTTGCTTTGAATCTCTTGCAGCAGTTCCCTAAGCTCT
>JAQSYC010000001.1 GCA_029256345.1 Clostridia bacterium
CTATTGTCAGCTTTTCCGGTCTTGTGCATTTGGAGTAAATCCAGAAGCTGCTTGGTGTTAAAATATTTTTCGGCAGCTGTATTGCTGAAAGTTTCTTTGACTAATGTATAGTATTTATCTTCCTTGAGCCATACCCTTATGGGAACAGGAAAACCGAGTTTCTTTTTATTGGCCACAGCCGAAGGCAAGTTGCGTTTGGCAGCCAGACGCATAGCGTATTTAGTATTTTCTTTATTAACTTTATATTTTACAGGAATAGTAGAAGCTACTTCAAATACTTTTTTATCTAAAAAAGGCACTCTAAGTTCTAGAGAGTGTGCCATACTCATTTTATCTGCCTTGAGCAATATGTCACCCACAAGCCACATATGCATATCTACATACTGCATTTTGGTAACATCATCTTTTCCTTTGACCTTATCATAAATAGGTTTGACAAGTTCAAAAGGATCTTGGGCAGAGGTCTTAATTTTGAGCAGTGACTTGCGTTCTTTAGGAGAAAACATGTAGGCATTGCCAATAAAACGTTCTTCTATATCTTTACTTGCGCGAACTAAGAAATTTTTACCTTTAAAGTTAAAAGGAATGAGCATGCCAAGGACTGCTAAAAATTTCCTAAGGGATTTAGGAAGCTTCCGGTATACAGCAGTATCAATAGGTTCTTTATAAATATTGTAACCTCCAAAAAACTCATCAGCTCCTTCACCAGATAAAACACCTTTGACATGCTTGCTTGCAAGCTCACTAACAAAGTAGAGTGCCACAGCTGAAGGGTCTGCTAAAGGCTCGTCCATGAAATACTGAACTTTTGGAAGGGCAGCCCAATACTCTTCAGGAGAGATGACTTTATGTTTATTGGGAATATTAATTTCCTTAGACAATTCTTTGGCATAGCTGATTTCATTGTATTGTTCATTGCTAAAACCTACGGTGAAAGTATTGTCACCATTAAAACAACTTGCTACATAACTGGAGTCTACACCACTGGATAAAAAACAGCCTACCTCTACATCACTGATTTTATGAGCTTCTATTGATTCCTTCATTTGAGCATCGATTGTATCAACGTATGATTCAAGTGTTCCGGAAGTTTCATTAAAAACAGGTTCCCAATAACGGGTAGTTGTCATAACACCCTCTTTGAAAATAAAGTAGTGAGCTGGAGGAAGCTTGAAAATACCTTTAAAGAAGGTTTCAGGAAGAGCAGAATACTGAAAAGTTAAATAGTTTTCAAGTGCTTCTTCATTTAATATTTTGTCTACACCAGGATGCTCTAAAATGGATTTAATCTCAGAAGCATATACAAAAGTATCATTGAAATGCGTGTAATAAAAAGGTTTGATGCCAAAAAAGTCTCTTGCGCCAAATAAAGACTTTTCTTGTTTGTCCCATATAACAAAGGCAAACATACCTCTAAGGTGTGAGAGGAGGTCGCTGCCGTATTCTTCGTAGCCATGAATAAGCACTTCAGAGTCGCTTTGAGTTTTAAAGATATGGCCAGCGGCTAGGAGCTTTTCACGGATATTTTGAAAATTATATATTTCGCCATTAAAAGTTAGGGCAAAGCGACCATCTTCGTTATAAAGCGGCTGACTTCCAGCTTCTAAGTCGAGAAAACTAAGGCGCCTAAAGCCCATGCTGATAGACTCATCTTTGTATTGACCAGAACTATCTGGGCCACGGTGCGCTATTTTATCCATCATATTGGTTAAAACTAAATCATTATTATCATCATTTGAATTTACAAAGCCACAAAAACCACACATATGTAAGGGCTCCTTTCTTAAGCTGTACATCATGACTTTAACATATATTCCCTTCAAAATCAATCTTACTCTTATGCGACATAACAAGAGTATTGACTGTTCAGATAGATACTAAACAGCTATAAACAATATATAAAAAATTCAATAACCCATAATGAGTCATGTGATGAAAAAAAGTACAGTAGACTTAAAAAAATAAATTAAATATGTTATAATTATATTGTTTGAATAAAAAAATGACATATTTTTATAGATAAATATAAAATAGCTTGCGTACCTGGTTAGGAGGAGCTCAATGAGTTTTTACAAGATACTTCTGGTAGACGATGAAGAAGAGATTAGAAGAGGCATTATCAATAAAATAAAATGGGAAGAGCTCGGTTTTCGTGTTGTAGGAGAAGCTGAAAACGGGATGGAAGCGTTGGATGTTATTGATAAGACCCTACCAGATATTGTTTTTACAGATATAAAAATGCCTTTTATGGATGGCATTAAACTTGCAGAAAATATAAAGTATAGATTTCCGACTACAAAAGTTGTTATATTATCAGGATTTGATGATTTTGAGTATGCTCAAACAGCTATTAAACTGGGAGTTATGCGCTATATTTTAAAGCCAATTAATTCTATAGAAATGAACGAAATTCTTAGAGAACTTAAAATGCTATTAGATGAGGAGATCTTATCTATTAATAATATAGAGACACTTAAATTAAATTACCAAAAAAGCTTACCGCTTGTAAGAGAACGATTTTTAAATTATTGGATAACAGAGTACGTGGCAGAAGAAATTATACAAGAAAACATAACCAGTTTAGAACTGGATATAACAATGGATTCACTTGCAGTAGCAGTCATCAGACCGGATGAATTTGTAAAAGGGATAGAAGACTCGAATTTGGCAAGACACAAAAGTCTTTTGAAGATTGCAATTTTTAATATGTGTGAAGAGGTAGTCAACCTAAAAAAACTAGGGATAGTGTTCATGAAGATGAATGAAATTGTACTTATTATGTCTATTGAAGACGAGCAGTCTCCAAAAATAAATAAAGAGATTTTTTTGGGCCTCGATCAAATAAGAGCTACAGTTCAAAAATACTTAAATACAACGGTTACAATAGGGGTTGGAACAGCTTGTGCGACAAAACCTATGCTGTATAAGTCTTATATAGATGCAGTAGCTGCTCTTGATTATACTGTTATTATAGGAAGTAATAAGATTATCTATATAGATGATATTGAGCCGGTGCATTCAAGAGAAATTGCCTTTACTGAAACAGATGAAAGGACACTTTTAGCTACTGTGAAGGTAGGAGACATTAAGCAAATTGAAGAGGCTATTAGCTTGCTGGTAGGAAAAATTGAAGGGATGACATTGGCTTTAAATGATTATCAGCTCTATATTTTAGATATTATTTCAAGCATTCTTAAGCTAAAGAAGACCATGGAACTTGATTCATCTGTTTTATTTAATAAGGAAGATAACTTTTTAGTTATTATCAACAGTTTTAAGACAAAAGAAGAAATAAAAGAGTGGCTTTTTAGTGTATGTACGCTTCTAGCAAAGGAGATTTCAGCTAAAAGGAATACGAATAAAAACGAACTGATAGAAAAAGCAAAAGAATACATGAAACAAAACTATTTTGATGAAGAGTTAAGTGCAGAGAAGCTCTGCAATTATCTGCACATTTCTACGAATTACTTCTCGGCCTTATTTAAAAAAGAAACAAAATTTACATTTACTAATTATTTGACACTGATTAGAATTGATAAAGCAAAACAACTCCTAAGAACAAGCGAACTGAAGACCTTTGATATAGCCAGTAGAGTGGGTTACTCAGAAGGGCATTACTTTAGTTATGTATTCAAAAAAATAACGGGCATATCGCCGACGGAGTATAGAAATGGCAAAGACTAATAAAGAAGCAAGTGGATCAAAACTACGAAGTATTAAGTCTCTTATGATTATGTATTTTACAACAATTACTGTCATAGGTATGCTGTTTACAGGTATTTCACTGTATGAAAGATTTAATTTTACTTCAGAGGCTTTTGCGAATAAGGCTGTTGATCAGCTTCTTACACAGGTAAAATACAGCTTAGATAGCTATACCCGTAATATGATGAATATTTCTAACACACTATATTACAAAATTATAAAAAACCAAAACATCTCAAACAACAATTTTGCCAGTGAGATGAGTGTTATTCAGACGACTAATAGTGATATAGCAAGTTTGGCCATTTTTAAGAGTAATGGTGAAGTTATAGCCAATAGCAAATATGCTAAACTTAGAGAAGATGTACAGGTGACCAAGCAAAGATGGTTTCAGGATTCTCTTAGCAAGCCAGAAAATATTCATTTTTCAAACCCGCATCCCCAAGAAATATTTGAAGGATATGATCAGTGGGTAATATCGCTAAGCAGGGCTATATCCCTTAATGAAAATGGACGTATTATTCAGGGGGTATTATTAGTTGATATGAATATGAAGGGTATAGAAAACATATGTGCAGGTATTTCAGAAGACGACATGGGTAATATTTTCATATTGGCAGAAAATGGAGATATTATCTATGGCGATGAAGAACAAGTTAGCATTTACGATAAAAATATGGTAGGGATAGAAGATGGCAATTATACAAGAATAATCAATGACAACAGAATACTATTTACGATAAAAACAGCCGGGTATACAGGGTGGAAGATTATAGGAAGTTGGAGATTGGATAAGATTCTTTTCACGTATGCTGAACTCAACAATTTTTTGATTATGGTATTAGTGATGGGGATTATCATGTGTGTAATCGGGACATTATTTATTTCTTCTAGACTTTCTTCACCTCTATATAAACTTCAGAAATCTATGAAACTTGTAGAAGAAGGTCAATTTGATATACATCTGGATGAGGGGGGAGAATATATCGTTGCACATCTATCGAAGACTTTTAATGCCATGGTAATCAGGATGAAGGAATTGATGGATGAGATTGTTGTAGAACAAGACGATAAACGCAAAAAAGAGTTAGAGGCCCTGCAATCTCAGATTAATCCTCATTTTTTATATAACACACTGGATTCTATCATATGGCTTGCTGAAAGTGACAAAACAGAAGAAGCTATTATGATGATTACAGCATTATCTAGATTTTTTAGAATAGGCATAAGTTCCGGGAAAAGCATCATTACTGTAAGAGAAGAACTTGAACACGCTAGAAATTATTTATCCATACAAAAAATAAGGTATAAAAACAGATTTGAGTTTGAAATTATAGCAGATAAGGAGGCCTTAAATGCTAAAACGATAAAACTTATTTTGCAACCCCTTATTGAAAATGCCTTGTATCACGGCATTGAATACATCACTTATAAAGGGAAAATAACTATTTTGGCAAATGTTTATGAGGGAGAGTTAGTGTATAGTATAAAAGACAATGGAGTAGGCATGTCAGAAGAAACCGTTTTAATGCTTTTAGATAAAGAACAAGAGATTAAGACAAAAGGATCTGGGGTTGGCGTTAAAAATGTGAACGAACGTATCAAACTTTACTATGGGAAGACCTATGGCATGAGAGTAGAGAGTAAACTAGAAGAGGGGACAACCATATACATTAAAATACCTTTAATTTATACTTGATTTTAAAATTTTTAGGGTGTGGCGTGTTTTAATACAAGGAGGTAATGAGATGAGGGGAAAATTCAAAAAGGCATTTTTGTTGTTTTTATTTGGTGCATTAGGGGGAGTGAGTCTAGCGGGGTGTTCCAATTTGTTTGCTGTAGATCAAACTGAAGCATTGCAAAAGACAGAGATTCGAGTAGGTGTAGTATTATACAATACAGAAGATCCCTTTGTAATGAGGATTTATGACAGTATTGTAGCGTGTGCTGAGCAGGAAGAAGAAATTTCACACACTAAAATCATAGTAGATGTGTTGGATAGTGAGTACAATCAAAGCCTCCAAAATACTCAAATAGAGCAGCTCATAAAGGAAAAATATGATGCCATAGCTATTAATTTAGTAGATAGAGTAGAAGCCTCTAATATTATTGATAAGGTAAAAGATGCTGAGATTCCTATTGTGATTTTTAATAGGGAACCTGTTCCACAAGATATGAATAAGTGGAATGAAGTTTATTACATAGGATCTCATGCAGCTGAGGCTGGGGAGATGCAAGGCAAGATACTGCTTGACGCCATTCAAAAGGGAAGGAAAATAGATAAAAATGGAGATGGTATTATTCAGTATGTGATGTTAGAGGGGGAACCGGGACATCAAGATAGTATTTTAAGATCCTACCACAGCATCAAGGCGCTGGAAGAAGCGGGACTTAAAACAGAAAGTTTGGCGATGGATACTGCCATGTGGCAAAGAGCACAAGCTAAGGATAAAATGCTGGAATGGATAGAGAAATTTGGGAATAAGGTAGAAGTGATATTATCTAATAATGATGAGATGGCATTGGGAGCCATCACCGCTCTGGAAGAAAAAGGGTATTTAGATGAAAAAACTATTCCTATAATAGGAATTGATGGGCTTGATCAAGCTTTGGAGGCTATTAAGGCGGATAAGATGCTTGGGACAGTTCTTAATAATGCAGACGAGCAAGGGAGGGCTATTTTTAGTAAGTTATATATCTTAGCAGCGAATAAATCCTCTCAGTTTGTGCTAGATTATCAAAGCACTGACAAGTACTTGTGGATTCCACATCAAATAATCACTAAAGAAAATTTGAAGTGAGTAAAAAAATATAACACATTGAATAAAAAATAATACCAAACCTGTTTTAGGGGATAATTGGTATTATTTTTTTGGTAAAAATAGAGTATGATATGATAAAAAAACTTATTCATATTGTAAGAGTTTGTGGGTACAATAAATATAAGATATTGAAATCAGTATCTAACAAATAAAAAAAGAAATATCAAGGGGGAAAAAAATGAGAAAATTATTTAGTTTTTTACTTATTGCAACAATGGCTATGGGATTCACAGCTTGCTCTTCAAATACTCCAGCACCAGCAGAGACACCAACAGCGGAAACGCCAGCAGCAGAAGCACCAGCTGATGAAAAACCACTTATTGGTGTAACTATTTACAAATATGACGATAACTTTATGTCATTCGTAAGGCAAAACATCGAAGCAGCAGCAGATGGTAAAGCAGAACTTGTCATGAATGACTCACAAAACGACCAAGCTAAACAAAATGACCAAGTTGATGCAATGATAGCTAAAGGTGTTAAAGCATTAGCTATCAATTTAGTTGACCCAGGTGCAGCGCCAGCTATAGCTGAAAAAGCTAAAGCTGCTAATATTCCAGTTGTATTCTTTAACAAAGAATATCCAGATGGAACAGATAAAACAGGTTATGATAAAGCATGGTATGTTGGGACAACATCAGCTGAATCAGGAGTTATCCAAGGTGAACTGATAGCAGAAGGCTGGAAAGCAAATGCAAACTGGGATAAAAACGGAGACGGCAAAATGCAGTATGTGATGCTTATGGGAGAACCAGGACATCCAGATGCAGAAGCAAGAACGAAATACTCAGTAGATACAGTGGTAGCAGCTGGTATTGAAGTAGAAGAACTTGCTAAACAAACAGGTATGTGGGATGCTGCTAAAGGTAAAGAGCTTATGGAAACATGGCTTGCCGCTCACGGTGAAAAAATTGAAATGGTTATTTGTAACAATGACGGTATGGCACTAGGTGCTGTAGAGGCACTTAAAGCTAGTGGATATTTTGAAGGAGATAAATTTATGCCAGTTGTTGGTGTAGATGCAATTCCAGAGGCACTTGACCTTGTAGAAAAAGGACAAATGGCAGGTACTGTGCTTAATGATGCTGAAAACCAAGGTAAAGCCACTTTAGAACTTGCCGTTAATGCTGCATTAGGTAAAGATGTTCTTGAAGGAACAAGCTGGGTATTAGACGAAACAAGAGCAGTCCGTGTACCTTATGTAGCTGTAACAAAATAGGATTAAAAGCTTAATTTAAATGTGCAGACAAGAACATCTCTAAGTTCTTGTCTGCAAAATATTTTATAGTAAAGTGTGGTGAAACCATAATGACAAATACAAATTATCTGCTTGAGATGAAAGATATTGAAAAAGAGTTTCCGGGTGTTAAAGCACTAGACGGTGCCAAGCTTTATCTAAAACCAGCAAGTGTTCATGCTCTAATGGGAGAAAATGGAGCAGGAAAATCAACACTTATGAAATGTTTGTTTGGCATCTATTTAGAAGATGCTGGAGAGATTTATTTAAATGGTGAAAAAGTTAATTTTATTAATCCAAAACAAGCTCTTGAACATGGAGTATCCATGGTACATCAAGAACTTAACCAAGTAAGACAAACAAGAGTTATGGATAATATCTGGCTTGGAAGGTTTCCTAGTAAGGGTATTGTTATCGCCGAAAAAGAAATGTATGAAAAAACAAAAAAAATATTCGAGGATTTATCTATTCATATTAATCCAAAAGAAAAGATTGAGAACTTATCCCTTTCACAACAACAAATGGTTGAGATAGCGAAAGCAGTCTCCTATCAGTCTAAAGTTATCGTAATGGATGAGCCTACCTCATCGCTTACAGAAAAAGAAGTTGAACATTTATTTAAAATTATTAATAAGCTAAAAAGCCAAGGATGCGGCATTATATATATATCCCATAAGATGGAAGAAATTTTGAAAATCTGTGATGATGTGACGGTGATGCGAGACGGCAAATGGATTGCTACACAGCCAGCAGCAGATTTGACAACAGATAAAATCATAAGCTTAATGGTAGGAAGGGATTTAAGTCATCGTTTCCCTCCCAAAGATAATATACCAGGTGAAACTATTTTAGAAGTTAAAAATCTTACGGCTACCTATCAGCCGTCTATACAAGATGTATCTTTTAATTTGAAAAAAGGTGAAGTACTAGGCATTGCAGGACTTATGGGTTCCAAAAGAACAGAAGTAGTTGAAACACTTTTTGGTATTAGAAAAAGAGCAGCTGGAGAAGTTGTTATACATGGCAAATCAATCATTAATAAAAGTGCACAGCAGGCTATTAAAAATGGATTTGCTTTATTAACAGAGGATAGAAGGCAAACGGGGATATTTGGCGTACTTGACATCAAATTCAACTCTATTATTGCTAATATTTCATCATACTGCAATAAATTAGGTGTACTTAATGGTAAAAAGTTAGATGGTGACACCCAATGGGTTATTGATAGTATGAGGGTAAAAACTCCTTCTCAAAAAACGCTTATCAGATCTTTGTCTGGAGGTAATCAGCAAAAGGTTATTTTAGGAAGATGGCTTCTTACAAATCCAGAAATACTTATGTTAGATGAACCCACAAGGGGAATAGATGTTGGAGCTAAATATGAAATTTACCAACTTATCTTAGATCTTGCTAAAAAAGATAAAGGAATCATTATGATTTCCTCTGAGATGCCAGAATTATTGGGGATAACAGATAGAATTCTGGTAATGAGTAATGGCAGAGTGGCAGGTATTGTTAATACCAAAGAAACCAATCAAGAAGAAATTCTAAGGCTTGCAGCCAAGTATTTATAAAAGGAGGAAAACATAATGGACAAAGTTAAAGCTTGGGACAAAAAAAGAACGTTAGATTTTTTATTAAATAATGCAATATACATTGTACTTTTGTTACTTGTAGGGGTTATCATTTTTATGGACAGCAGTTTCTTATCTGTTCAAAACTTTACATTTATTATTACACAGGCCTCGACCCGTATGATATTGGCATTAGGAGTTGCAGGACTTTTAGTACTTGCAGGAACAGACCTTTCTGTTGGACGTATGGTAGGACTTGCAGCGGTTGTTTCAGCCTCGCTTTTGCAGGAGCCTGAATACGCAAGAAGAATCTTTCCAGATATGCCTCAGTTAGCTATTATATTACCTATTTTATTCTGTATTCTTTTAACAACTATATTTTCAACACTTAATGGGTTAATTATCGCAAAGCTTAATGTAACACCATTTATTGCTACTTTGGGTATGCAATTGGTAGTTTATGGGGTAGCCTCTATATACTATGATGCTGTGGGAGCTTCTCCGATAGCAGGGCTTGATCCAAAGTTTACAAAATTTGCACAGGGAACCTTGCCGCTTGGTCCTATTAGCATACCAAACTTGGTTATTTATGCGGCCATAACAACATTAATTGTATGGTTTATATGGAACAAAACCAAACTGGGTAAAAATATGTTTGCGGTTGGAGGTAATCCAGAGGCCGCAGCAGTTTCTGGTGTAAGTATTACAAAAACAATTATTTTAGTATCAGTTATGGCGGGTATTCTTTATGGGTTTGCAGGATGTCTGGAAGTAGCCCGTACAGGAAGTGCTACAAACAATCTAGGAAATGGCTACGATCTTGATGCCATCGCTGCAGTAGTAGTTGGAGGAGTATCTTTCAGCGGAGGCGTAGGATCAATAGGCGGGATTGTAACAGGTGTATTTATATTCCAAGTGATTAACTATGGACTTGCTTATGTCAATGTAAGCCCTTATATCCAGTATATTATAAAAGGCTTAATCATTATCATAGCTGTTGCTATTGACACAAGAAAGTACATCAAGAAAAAATAAATAAATTTCATTCTAAAAGAAGAGTAAAAATGTCATATTGAAATACATCACAAAACAAGCTGCCTGATTTCTTATAAGAAACGAGGCAGCTTGTTTTATATTGTATTTAAAGTTATGACATAGGGAAAAACTTTAAAATCTGTGAAACATTGTAGGGGAAAGTGTATGGGATAGAAATATTAATGCATCCTTAACTTAATCTATATTGACTTCATATAGAGTGAAATAGTATTATGAATATAATAGTTAAAGATAAAACTTTAAGGCTCATAAACGAGGGGAATCAGTATAGTCATAACAGAGAAGCCGTACTAGCTGAAGGAATTAGTTTGTGAGCCATAATATTTTATGAAAAACACAGGAAACATCAGGTTATTAAAGGAGAATCAGACAATGGACCTAAGAGAAAAAGCACTACAGATGCATGAGATGTGGCAAGGAAAGCTAGAGATAAAGGCTAAAGCAAAGGTAGATAATAACGAAGATTTAGCGATAGCTTATACCCCAGGAGTTGCAGAACCGTGTAAAGAGATTGCTGCGGACAGAGAAAATGTTTATAAATATACAATGAAGGGCAATACTGTAGCGGTTATATCAGATGGTACCGCAGTTCTCGGTTTAGGAGACATAGGACCAGAAGCCGCTATGCCTGTTATGGAAGGTAAAGCCGTACTATTTAAAGAATTTGCTGGGATTAATGCAGTGCCTATTTGTATAGATGCTAAAGGAACTGATGAAATTATAAAATTTGTTAAACAGATAGCACCTACTTTTGGAGGCATTAATCTAGAAGATATTGCAGCACCCAGATGTTTTGAGATAGAAGAGGCTCTCAAAAAAGAACTTAATATACCAGTTTTTCATGATGACCAGCATGGAACAGCTATCGTTGTTTTAGCAGGCCTTATCAACAGTCTTAAAGTAGCCGGCAAGTTCAAAGAAAGTGTTAAGGTTATTATCAATGGGGCTGGTTCAGCAGGTCTAGCTATCACTAAATTACTTTTGTATTATGGGTTTACAGATATTATAGTAGTGGATAAAATGGGGATTTTGCAGCAAGATGCCGAGTGGATGAATTGGGCACAAAAAGATATTTGTAAAAAAATTAATAAAGCAGGTTTACAAGGAACACTTAAAGAAGCGCTTATTGGAGCCGATATATTTATAGGGGTGTCAGCACCCAATATTGTATCGCAAGAAATGATAAGCAGTATGAACGAAAAAGCAATAGTTTTTGCTATGGCAAATCCAGTGCCGGAAATCATGCCGGACTTGGCAAAAGCGGCAGGAGCACTTGTGGTAGGGACAGGAAGATCAGATTTTCCTAATCAGGTCAATAACGTATTAGTTTTTCCAGGGATATTTAAAGGTGCTCTTTTAGCCCGTGCCTCTCAAATTACAGAAGATATGAAAATAGGAGCAGCTCTTGCAATCGCTAATATAATAGCTGAAAAAGAATTGAATCCTGAGAATATACTTCCTAAACCATTTGATAAAGGGATAGCAGATAAGGTGGCAGAAGCTGTCATTCATTCAATAAAATAAGGAGGTCCAATAAGTGAAGACCATTGTACTTACAGGTGGTGGGACTGCTGGGCATGTAACACCTCATATTGCATTAATACCAAGTCTTAGAGATGGGGGATGGGATATAAGATATATTGGAAGTTACCAAGGAATCGAAAAAGACCTCATTCAAAAAGAAGATATTCCCTATTATGGTATTGCATCAGGAAAATTAAGAAGGTATATGTCTCTGCAAAACTTAAAAGATCCTTTTAAGGTGATTAAAGGATTTTTTGATGCTTATAAAGTTCTAAAAGAATTAAAGCCTAAAGTTGTTTTTTCTAAAGGGGGTTATGTCACGGTACCAGTGGTACTGGCAGCAAATGCCCTAAAAATACCAGTTGTTATCCATGAGTCAGACATGACCCCTGGGCTTGCCAATAAAATGGCAATGAAAGGGGCAAAGGTAATATGTGTTAATTTTGAAGAAACACTTCAATATGTGGGCAATAAAGGGATACTTACTGGATCTCCTATTAGAAAGGAACTATTTGAAGGAAGCAGAGAAAAAGGAAATAGATTGTGTAGTTTTAAATATCAAAAACCAACTCTTTTAATGATGGGGGGAAGCTTAGGCTCAGTTAAAATTAATAAGGTTTTGCGAAAAGGACTTCCGGAGTTATTAAAGAAGTTTAATGTGATTCATATATGCGGTAAAGGCAATAAAGAGATTTCACTGGAAGGGACCCAAGGCTACAAGCAGTTTGAGTATGTATCAGAGGAATTGCCTCATCTCTTTGCAATAACAGATATCATGCTGTCTAGAGCCGGAGCCAATGCACTTTCGGAACTGGTAGCACTTCATATACCGAGTTTACTCATTCCTTTGTCTGCAGCAGCAAGCAGAGGGGATCAAATCCTCAATGCAAACGCTATGAAAAACAAAGGATACTGTGAAATTTTACTCGAAGACGAATTAAATGAAGCAATACTTATAGAAAAAATTGAACTTATATACAGCAATAAAGAGCAGTATAAAGAAGCAATGAGACAAGCTACTGAGACAAAAGCCATTGATAAGATTATAAAAATTATCAACAAATACCATTAAAATGATTAAAAATGAGGGGGATAAAATATGTTTAATAAAAAACAGCAGGTAGAATTAATGAGAAAGTTAGCAGAGGGAGAACTGGAACTTTTATTACAAGACATAAGTAAAAATAAAAAGGCTATCCTAAAAGCAGAAACGGTAGAAGAAATCATTGCAATCCGTGATCATATAGGAGGCTTATCCACACAGGTACAGGATGTAAAACTTGAGATCAGCAACATAAAAGATACAGCAACTAAAGAATTACGGGTAGTAACAGCTCAGATCCAGACGTTAAGTACAATAGAAAGTGAAGTTACTGGCAGATTGGGGACTTTTGGGACTTCAAGACAAAAGACATCAAGTGGCTCTAAAGAAGTAACAGCAACTGTTGATGGTATTGCCGAAAAGATTCAAATATCAGCAAACTCAACAGAGCAGGTTGAAAAACTGCTGGCAACAATCACAAAAGCTGTCAAAGGTATCAATGCCACAGCACAATCCATGAAAAAACAAGTAACAACCTTGATTGAAACAGCTAGAAATGTAACAAGCAATATTACAGGGATATCAGCTATTGCTGAACAAACTAATCTGCTGGCTCTAAATGCATCGATAGAAGCTGCTAGAGCAGGAGAGGCAGGTAGAGGGTTTGCAGTAGTTGCAGAAGAGATTAGAAAGCTGTCAGATGGCACCAAAGAGCTTTTGGATAATATGACTAAATTTTTAGGGGAACTGGAACAATCATCTCTTAGAACCAGTGAAGAAGTAGAGGCAACAACTGTAGGTATTGAAAAAATTGAAGTAAAGGTAGAGCAGGCGGATAAAAACATACAAGACAGCAAATCCAATACAGCTCAAATACAAAAAGAAATATCACATATTAATCAATACATTCAAGAATTTGCCAGCAGTATAGAATCATCTTGTGCATGTGCAGAGAGCATAGGCAATGAAATCACGCTTATTAACACTTCGGTTGCAGCTCTAAAAGATTTAGAGCATAATATGATGACTATAGTAGCCCAAGTAGATAAAGCAGCAGACAAACATGAAAAACTTTCAAATAATGTTAATGAATTAAAATCTTATAAAATGATGCGCTTAAATCAATAAACTTAAATTTGCAGATGAAAAAGCTATAAAATGCAGCATAAAATCCCCAGGATATTACAGTGGGGATTTTTCATTTTAAGCTAAAAACGAGGCTGCCACTTATTGTTAGATGACAGCATAGAGGATAAAAGAATCTATAAAAAGAAAAGATAATGCTAACATCACTTGACACTGTGTTATTATAATACTAAAATATAAAGGTTGATAATGAGAAGAGATAAATACAAATATGGTTGAGGTGAAAAAAATGTCTACAAAATATATTTTTGTTACAGGAGGAGTTGTTTCAGGCTTAGGCAAAGGGATTACGGCTGCTTGTTTAGGAAGATTATTAAAAGCAAGAGGGAAAAAGGTAACAATCCAAAAATTTGATCCCTACATCAATATAGATCCAGGGACAATGAGTCCTTACCAGCACGGAGAAGTGTTTGTAACAAATGATGGTAGTGAAACAGACTTGGATTTAGGACATTATGAAAGATTTATTGATGAAAAACTTAATAAATATAGTAATGTAACGACAGGGAAGATTTATTGGTCTGTTTTAAATAAAGAACGTAAAGGGGATTATCTAGGAGCGACTGTTCAAGTGATTCCTCATATTACCAATATGATTAAAGACTGTGTTTATAGAGTAGGTAATACTGGAGACACATCTGAAATCGTCATTACTGAAATCGGCGGAACAGTGGGAGATATTGAGAGCTTACCGTTTCTTGAAGCTATAAGACAAGTTACAACGGATGTAGGAAGGGAAAATGTACTCTATATCCATGTTACGCTAGTCCCTTATTTGGGTGTATCAGGAGAAATGAAAACGAAACCTACACAACATTCTGTAAAAGAACTACGTTCAATAGGTATTCAGCCAGATATTATTGTGCTTCGTACAGAACGTCCTATATCAGAAGATATGAAATACAAGATTTCTTTATTCTGCAATGTTGAAAAGGATTGTGTCGTTCAAAACCTAGATGCAGAAACCTTATATCAAGTACCGCTTATGTTGGAAGAAGAAGGGCTTGCTAAAATAGTATGCAGAAAGCTGCATATGGACGCAGTTGAACCGGACTTAACTGAGTGGCAGGCAATGGTAGAAAAAGAAAGAAACAGAGACAAAAAAACTAGAATAGCGTTGGTTGGTAAATATGTAGAGCTCCACGATGCTTATTTATCTATAGTAGAATCTCTTCATCATGCGGGAATTGACCATGGGACGGTGGTAGAGATTGACTGGATTAATGCAGAAAATGTTACAAGAGAAAATGCTGAAGAGATTTTAAAAGGAGCAGATGGTATATTGGTGCCGGGAGGTTTTGGAGACCGCGGAGTAGAAGGTAAAATTGAAGCTGTAAGATATGCAAGAGAAAATAAAGTACCTTTTTTTGGTATTTGTTTAGGAATGCAGTGTGCAGTTATTGAATTTGCAAGAAATGTCTTAGGACTCAAAAATGCTCACAGTTCGGAGCTTTCACCTAATACCAAAGATCCTGTTATAGATATTATGCCAGATCAAAAAGACATTGAAGACTTGGGCGGCACGATGAGACTTGGGGCTTACCCATGCAAGCTCACTAAAGATACAAAAGCGTACAAGGCTTATGGAAAAGATATGATAGAAGAAAGACATAGACACAGGTATGAATATAATAATCAGTACAGAGAAATGCTGACAAGCAAAGGTCTTAAAATAACAGGTATGTCTCCAGATGACAGACTAGTAGAGATTGTAGAAATTGAAGAACATCCATGGTTCGTAGGGGTTCAGTTCCACCCGGAATTTTTATCAAGACCTAATAGACCACATCCATTATTTACTGATTTTATAGGAGCGTCTTTAAATAAATAGGCAATAAAAAAGAGAGGCAAGCTATTTATAGCTTGCCTTTGGCTTTGAAATAAATTTTAAACTGTCTAATAAAACAATAATAAGAGCTCCAATGAAAAAGAAAAATAGATTAAAGTTACTGATATCCATAGGCGGGAGAGGGACCTCTAATGTAGTCGGTCCCATAAACACCGCATAAAAGGAGCCAATCATTAAACCGAGAATAAAGTAAACAAGTTGAGAACGTTTAGTTTTAAGCAAAGTACTTATAAGTTTAACGATTGTAACAATTCCAAATAATATGCCCAAAGCAAAAACGACCAAAATCGGCAGATAAGAGAAGTTAAACAGAATAACATGTCTAGTGGCAGTGATAATAGGGGTATAGAGCCCAAATATAAGTAGCAGCGTGGACCCGGAAATACCAGGAAGGATCATAGCGGAGATTGCTATGGCTCCAGCCATAAAGACATAGAATACGAGCCCTAATGAAAGGTGGCTGATAGAAATATCTATGCCTCCGCCTTTGGATACAGGATTAAAGTAAGTGAGCAGGGAGACTATAATAATACCTACTAATAAATAAGTCAAATGTTTGTAGTTGTTTTTTAGATTTTTATATTCCTCTTTAAGAACAATAGGAATAGAAAAAAGAATGAAACCTATAAATAATGAACTGATATTATAAATTTCACTTTCAAAAATAGAGGCAATAAAAAGAACTGAGGAAATCAAACCAATAGTCCATCCTACACCAATTTTAGATAAAAAAATTAAAGCATTTTTTTTATGTTTGATGGAAGAGTGAGATACCAATACATTAATGGAATCAATCAATTCATTATAAAACCCCATCACAAAAGCAATCGTACCCCCGGAGACCCCAGGAACACTGTCGGCAAACGCCATAAACATACCTCTAATTAAATTTACAATAATCATTCTACAACCCTCAATTAATTATAATATTTTAGGACAATCAAAGTCAAAGAGATTAGAGATTATCCCTGTTAACCTCTATAAAATAGTATATAGTACATACTTACGACAAGCAATAGTAAAGCTATTTATTTATACATATGAGGTGCAGAATGTATTTTAGTACAGGGATAGTAAATAAGGCCTATAAATTAGAAAAAATATTTATAATATAATAAACATGCAGAAAGTTAATCATCAAATAGATAAGGACGACAATATTAATGAAGAAATTACAGAGTTTTAAAGAGGTGAACTTGGCTTCTTTGAGATAAAAAAATAGCATATAAATCAGAGCAGCTGGCAATATCACTTTAACAAGGATACTTAAAAAGGCATTGGAGACAATAGGCTGCATAATAAAATTGGCTTCATAAAAGTCACCAGTCTTAAGTAAAGTGTAAGTGAATAGAATGTCTATACAGTTGAGTATATAAATGAGTGTAAATTTATTTTTTAAAATATCTGTGGAATCCTTATTGATGGGTTTAATCAAATGAAACACCTCCTATTACCTAGTATTGCCAAATAATGCCCAGTTATTACATGAGAGTGCTTGACAATGTAAATGTTACACTTTAAACTTTGAACATAGAAAAATTTGAAAGACAAAGTAAATTCATGTCGCAGAAAGGAGGGGATTAAATTGCAGGGTTCAGTTAAAATCATTAATGAATTATTAGTCGAACTATTTAATGATATTTTGACAATAGAGAAAGCAGCACTTCAAAATAGTAAATTTAGTGATCTTTCTATTACAGAGATGCATGTTTTAGAGGCAATCGGCTTAACATCAAGAACTATGACGGATGTAGCAGGGCAAATCGGAGTAACGGTGGGGACGCTTACGACTTCAATTAATAGGCTTGTAAAAAAAGAGTATGTGATAAGAAATCGTTCGGAGGATGACAGACGATTTGTAGAAATCGAATTGTCTCATACAGGAAAACTTGCTTATAGGATTCATGAGAGTTTTCACCAGACAATGGTAAAAGCGATGGTAGATAAACTATCTGATGAGGATAATGAAGTACTCATCAATTCTCTTAAAAAGTTAACGACGTTTTTTAGAAATCAATACGATGTAATTGAGAGATAATATGTCTAGATTTATAAAAATACGCATAACTTGATATAAAGGGGGGAGCTCTATGTTTGGACTCAAAAAGCAGCTCATCAAAAATTTAATCAAGTTCAATGTAGTAGAAAATAATTCTGGTCTCTTAAAAATACAAATTGAAAGATTATCAGAAATAGATAATCAATTCAAGGCTTATGAAGAGTATGCGGCAGAAGCAGTTAAGTTATTAAAGGGTGTAGAGAAGGTGACTATCGACTATGATAAAAATACGATAAGTATTTCTTATGACGTAAATACTACAACAGCACAAAAAATATATTCATGGTTGCAGGTTATCTTAGATGTGGTACTGGATAATCTGGAGTTTATCCAAAAATATGGAGAGACCCATACGGAGGATGTCAGACAAAGACTTAACGAGGTTTTAAAACGTAAGGTAAAACCTTTTAACGCATCTTAGGAAATAAGACTTATTAGAGGAGTATGGTTGGATAAATCACAGTTATAAGATATAATAAATTACAGGAGAATCCCTAGTTATAGGGATGGAAGGAGCAAACGAATGATAGGTATTATAGGTGCAATGGACGAGGAAGTTATTTCTCTTAAAAGAAAAATGAATATTACAGAGACTAAGGTTGTAGCCAGCATGGAGTTTTGCCAAGGCACAATGAATGATAAAGAGCTGGTTGTAGTAAGGTGCGGTATTGGGAAAGTTAATGCTGCGGTATGTACTCAAATTCTTATAGATAGATTTGAAGTAGATTGTATTATTAATACAGGTGTTGCGGGTGGTCTTCACCCGGATATTAATATTGGGGATATTGTTATATCCAGTGATACTGTTGAACATGATATGGATGCTTCTGCTGTAGGCAACCCAAGAGGAGAAATCCCACGGATGAATAAGACTTATTTTGAGGCTGATGAAAAGCTTGTAGCAGTGGCTAAAGCAGCAGCACAAAACCTAGAAGGTGATCATAAGGTAGTTATCGGCAGAGTGGCGAGCGGTGATCAGTTTATTTCTAGTATAAAGGTTAAAGAAGATATCTATTCCACTTTTACAGCCTATTGTGCAGAGATGGAAGGGGCGGCCATTGCCCATACCTGCTATTTAAATCAAATTCCCTTCGTCATTATAAGAGCTATTTCAGATAAGGCAGATCATAGTGCCGATGTAAACTTTGAAGAATTTGTATATGTAGCAGCGAGAAATGCCAGCAAAATGATTGAAAATATATTAGCAAATTTATAGAAAATAAAAAATGACTCCTTCGCACAAGGGAGTCATTTTTTATTGCAAGGATATAAAACTTATACTTGTAAATATGTAAAAAAATGGTAAAATTAATTAAAGAATAAAAGGGGGAAAACAAATGATAATAGTATTATGTATAATGGAAATTATTTTGGCAGCTTTAATTATTTTGACTCACTATATGATTATAAGTAAGTTTAAAAGTATAGAGCTTAGTCTCAGTAAATATGGTAATTCTAGAGTTTATAAGGTGCAGGCTCATATTGCTTTTATAGAAAAAGTCATCAACAAATATAAAGAATGCACTCAGAATCTTGAGGACCCAGGAGAACTGGAAAATATCATTAGGACAATCCTATACAGAGAATATATAGGTAGATTTCCTTTTTTAGCTATAAAAAATATTGCTACTAAAACAACACAAATTATGTGGGGAATTATTGTTTTGGAAACCTTAACTGCATTTATTAATAAGACAGCAGATCAGCCGTCTACCATAGTCATTATTACTGCAAGCATGCTCATGACTATGGCTGTGCAAATGTTTAAATTTATTAAAGGAATAGAAGAAGAAGGGGAGATGACAATGATGATTGTTCAGGATTATGTACGTCATATTTATCCGCTGGAAGCCCAAAAGAAATTAACAAATAAGGAGATCATTCAGTTAAAAACAAAAGTTAATGAATTAGAAAAAGAAATAAAGGCTGAAGAAGAAATAAAGCCGCTTATGATGACAGAACTTGAAAAACAAAAAAGGTTAAATGATGAATTAAGTGAACAAGATATAGCCAGACTAATAAGGATCTTCCAATAATGATTAACTATTTAAAAAAGTTACAAATTGTTTTATAATATGATATGATATAACCAAGAGGAAGCTAGAGCATAGTTTCTTTAATAGGTATCTCATGATAAGCTAGGAGGATTTTAGTAATGAATAAAATTACTGTTGACTACTCTAAAACAGGCGTACAGCCTTACGAGGTAGAATTGCTACAAGCACAGGTGGAGCTTGCACATAACATGCTTCATGAAAAAAGCGGTGCAGGGAATGACTTTTTAGGATGGATAGACTTACCAGTTAATTATAATCAAAAGGAATTTGAAAGGATTAAAAAAGCTGCAGATAAAATTCAAAAGGATTCACAGGTACTCATCGTAATAGGAATAGGTGGCTCTTATTTAGGAGCAAGGGCGTGTATTGATGCGCTTAGTCATACGTTTTATAATTCATTAACAGAGGAACAAAGAAAAACTCCTGAAATCTACTATGTAGGAAATAATATTTCAGGCACATATCTTAGAAACCTTTTAGATGTATGCAAAGGAAAAGACGTTAGTGTTAATGTTATTTCTAAATCAGGAACGACAACGGAGCCCGCTATAGCTTTCCGTGTATTCAAGAAATTTATGGAGCAAAAATATGGAAAAGAAGCTGCAAAAGGCCGCATTTTCGCAACAACAGATCAGGTAAAAGGTGCATTACTTACTCTTGCAAAAGAAGAGGGATATGAGACATTTATTATTCCGGATGATATAGGCGGACGTTTTTCAGTGCTTACAGCAGTGGGCCTTCTTCCAATAGCTGTTGCAGGTATTGATCTTGATGAACTTATCAGTGGTGCAGCTGAGGCGAGAAATGAATATCAAAATACAACTATAAGCGAAAATGAGTGTTACAAATATGCTGCTGTTAGAAATGCTTTGCTTAGAAAAGGTAAAAATGTAGAGATTGTAGTGAATTATGAGCCATGCCTCCAATATTTTGGAGAATGGTGGAAACAATTGTATGGAGAAAGTGAAGGCAAGGATCAAAAAGGAATTTATCCTTCATCAGTAAACTTTTCAACAGATTTACATTCTTTAGGTCAATATATTCAAGATGGACAAAGATTTTTATTTGAGACAGTTATTCAGGTAGAGAAATCAAAACTGGATGTAGTACTCGAAGAGGAACCGGTAGATTTAGATGGGTTAAATTATTTGGCCGGTGAAACAATGGACTTTGTCAATAAAAAAGCATTTGAAGGAACACTCCTTGCCCATGTAGATGGAGGTGTCCCTAATATAGTGGTTAGCATGCCTGAGCTTACGGCTTATAATATGGGTAAACTGATTTATTTCTTTGAAAAAGCTTGTGGAATAAGTGGGTATTTGTTAGGAGTTAATCCATTTGATCAACCGGGAGTAGAAGAATATAAGAAAAATATGTTTGCTTTACTTGGTAAAAAAGGATATGAAACCCTGAGAGAAGAACTTTTAAAAAGAATAGACCGATAACTTTTGAAGAGTAGTTCAGGCATTTCATAGCCTGGACTATTTTTGGTTGATAGGCATTTTGGTTAAGAAAGGAGTTATTAAAATGGATGGGGATATGAGAAGAGAATTTATTCTAAAAGTACTAAATGACAGTACAGGGCCCATTAGTGGGGCCTACTTAGCAAAGGAACTTAAAGTCAGTAGACAAATTGTTGTCCAGGATATAGCGCTGTTAAGAGCGTCGGGGTATGACTTGTTAGCCACTGCAAGAGGCTATATTTTAAATAAAGAAGCTAATATTATGAAAGCGCGGGTCGTTTTAGTACAGCATAGCCATGAGGAGTTAGAAGACGAACTTCATACCATTATTGATAATGGCGGAAGAGTAAGAAATGTTATCATTAGTCATGCAGTATATGGAGAGTTAGTTGGAGATTTGATGCTTAAAACAAGAAGAGAAATTAAACAATTTGTAGATAAAGTTAATGAGACCAGTGCAACACCGCTCATGCAACTGACAAATGGTATGCACATGCATACTATTGAAGCTGGCAGCGAAGAGGAGCTGGATATCATTGAAGAAGAACTTAATAAAAAAGGCTATTTAAGAGATACTACGTTGCAAGAGTAGTATCTTTTTTTTGGTATTACTTGTAATAACGCCACAAGCAATACTTAATACCAGAGGAGATGGTATCAGCCATTTTCATAACAAGAGAAAGTCTGGTATTTTGAAGAATAACCATATTCATAAGACTGCTGAAATTAACAATACCTGTAATGTGAATATGTCCGATAGGAGGAAGGTCTTTTTGTACACCGGCACCGGGCCTAATAGAACCTTGGCCAATCGTGATACACCCTACATTAGCCATAGCGCCTAAACAAGCGTCGATAGCTACGACTAAGGCGTTAGGGTGAAGTGACTTGATATTTTCAATCATCTCTTGCAGATTTTTGGCATGAACAGGTTCGTCTAGCGTTCCGTAAGTTGACACTTTGCCATATTTTAAATCTTTAAGTTTATAACCAATCAGTGGACCAAGACTATCACCGGTAGCCCTATCCGTACCAATACATACGATAACAAGTTCGTCGTTGTGAAAAGGTAAAAAATGAATCAAATAGTCATGAAGGTTATCGCAAAACTTATTAAAATGATGGTTATCGTTAATGTTAATATAGGTAGGCTGACTTTTAGTTTCTAATTCTGTATACATATTGTTATCACCACTTTCAATAGCTCTTTATAGTTTCCCATTTTTTAGGACATTTATTTACAAAACGTATTGGAATTTATTTACAAATAGTAATTTGTCCTTCTATTAAATCAATATATTGATTGATACACTAAAAGGATACAAGTTTCTTTATATCTTATAAAAAATTAAAATATTTATGATATAAGTAATTAAAAGAGAAAAACTCCATCTAAAATGGTAAAAAAAGTAAAAAATATAAAAAAAAAGAAAATAAAAAAATATGTATGGTCGACAATAAAGATTAAATATTTAGTTGAATCTATAGTATCCTAAATTAAAATGGATAAAAATGGAAGGTGATTTAGATGGGAAAAATAACTTATAGACCAGACAAGGAAAGTAAGAAGCAAAACAACATGGATACCAGATATGATACCAATACTGATAAGAAAGACAAAGTAGATAGGATTGAAATGCAAGAAAGTGAAATGGCATCAAAGGAGACATATAGTGCCGCAGCACAAAGGCTTACGAACATAAAACCTATTGGAGATTTGGACTGTGACTATCATATCTATTTAGAAGACTATGTCTACACCTATTTGTATCAATACGCATTAATCGATTTGAGTATAGAGAGCTCTGCAGTATTTTTAGGGGAATGCTGCTTAGAAAGCAAAGAAGTAATTATTAGGGGAATCATTCCTGTTCCTATGGACAAGCTTAGTGGCGAAAATGAATGGATTGATGCCGCAGTATTAGAGGAGATAAAAAAGGAAAAGGACATGTATTTCAAAGACCAGCATATTATTGGCTGGATGCATATGCAGCCAGGATATGGAACTATGCTCACGATGAAAGAAGTTCGTGAACATCAAGCGATATTTGGTGAAGAGGGCAGCATCTTTATGTTGGTAGATGCTATTAACAAAATCGAAACCTTATTTGTCTATGAAAATGAAGAACTTAAGGAACAAAGTGGCTATTACATGTATTATGAAAGAAATGAGAATATGCAACAATACATGTTGGAACATCCCTTTTTTAAAAAAGAGGCCCGGGTTATAGAGGATAGTGTAGTCAATCAGTTTAGGGAGATTGGAAAGCTTAGAAAACAAGAATATGTACAAAGGAAAAATGTCAATTTAACTGTTATCGTTGCCAGTATCATGCTCATTGGATTAACAGCAATCATTGTAAAAATGAACGATACTAAAAATGTGAGAGGTACATTGTCCTCCGGTGCGAGCATATCAGCGAATAGTATGACACCTGTTACAGCGATGGACACGGAGGAGGAAGAGCGTATTAATTTCATTATACAGTCAAAAGACATTCAAGAAGAGAGTGGCGAAGCTCAGTTAGAGCCTATCAACTCAGAAGTGGCTGATACTCGCCCTACAACAGTGGCGGAAGAGGTTATTAAAGAAGAAATAATAGATACTAACGTGCCATCAAATCCAAAACAAGAAGAGATAAAGGCGACTGAAAAATCAGAGGAAGCTAGAGCAGGTGAGAAGAAATATGAAGAATATACAGTCAAAGAAGGGGATACTTTAGCCGACATAAGTTATGATAAATATGGTAGTGCAAGTAAGTCCAAAGAAATTGCGGAGATCAATGAATTGGGGAATACTAATTTTATCCGTGTTGGGCAAACATTAAAATTACCTGTAGATTAGGGAAAAAATAACTATTTATAAATATTATACTATACAAGTAATTCATTAAAAGTGTATTATAAGATTATATGATACACTAAAGATTTATATCAGGAGGTACGAAGGTGAAAGATATACCACTTAAGTGTTTGTTTGTATCAAGTGAGGTCGCCCCTTATGCGAAAACCGGGGGACTTGCAGATGTAGTAGGTGCGTTACCTAAAAAACTCAGAAAACATGGAGTAGATGCACGGGTGGCTATGCCCTATTATCAATCAATGCAAGGTAAATTTTTTGAGCACGACGAACACTTTTTGACAAGCTATAATGTACAGTTGGGCTGGAGAGTACAGGGCGTGGGTATTTATTATGATGACCATATAGTACCTACCTACTTTTTGAAGAGTGACACTTATTTTGCGAGACCTGAACTTTATAGTTATAAAGATGATGATGAAAGGTTTGCGTTTTTTTGTAAAGGTGTACTGGAGCTTATTAGACATATAGATTTTGTACCCGATATTATTCATTGTAATGATTGGCAAACAGGTCCTTTGTGTTTGCTTTTAAAAGATAAATATAGCCATGATCCTTTATATGCAGATATCAAGAGTATCTACACGATTCACAATATGAAATTTCAAGGGATATTTGGTAGGGAAAGACTAGAACTTCTGGAATTATCACCGGATTATATGTCACAGGAAAAGATAGAATACCATGGGGCCATAAGCTACATGAAAGCAGGGCTTATCTATGCAGATAAGATTACAACGGTAAGTCCAACTTATGCAGAAGAAATCAAAACCTATGAGTATGGCTGTGGTTTAGACAGACTTTTAAGTGAAAAGCTGAACGATAAAATAGAAGGCATCTTAAATGGAATAGACTATGATATATACAACCCTAAAACAGACCCTCATCTGTATGTTAATTATACATACCGTTCCATTCAAAGAAAGAAGCAAAACAAGGCAATGTTTCAGAAGGAATATGGGCTGCAAGAAAAAGACTGTATGCTTATAGGGATTGTATCAAGGCTTACGGATCAAAAAGGATTTGATTTAATGCAACAAACCATAGATCATCTGTGGGTAATGGATAAGATTATGCAGCTTGATGTACAGTTTGTTGTGCTTGGTACAGGAGAACAGGAATATGAGGACATGTTTAGGCATTTAGCCTATAAATACAGAGAAAGAACTGGGGTTTTCCTTGCATTTGATGAGGCATTGGCTCAAAAAATCTATGCTGCCAGTGATGTGTTTTTGATGCCTTCGTTGTTTGAACCATGCGGACTAGGTCAACTTATGGCCATGCGCTACGGATCGGTTCCAATTGTAAGAAAAACCGGTGGATTAAAAGATACAGTCATGCATTACAACAGAGAAACAAAAAAGGGAACCGGATTTGAATTCGAAGAGTACTCAGGCTATTGGATGTATAAAAAAATTGAGGAAGCCTATGAGTATTACAACGAAGAACCTGAACATTTTAAGCAGATTCAACTTAACGGCATGAAAAAAGGATTTTCTTGGGATGATGCAGCTAAAGCTTATATGAAGGTGTACCGAGATATTATATAAGAAAACATTTTTTAGTTTTAAGACAGATAGTAGCCTCTATACAGTATAGAGGCTACATTTTTCCGGTTATTAGACTAGATAGATTAGACGGTAAAAGGGTTAGGAGGATAAGATTGTGACTGCACAAAAGAAAAACGGCATATTTAAACTAACAGCCATTCTATTAGGAGTACTTGTACTATTGACAGCACTCTATATGCTATTAACTAAAACCCAATTCATTCAGTTTACTAAAGGATATAATACATTAGAATATGAAAAAGACATTCTAGAATTTGAGTTACTTAGTAATACTTATATAGGGGTAAATAACCAGCAGATCATTAAGATAACTAAAGATGGTATAGCTGCCTATGATTTAGAGGGACAAGAGTTATGGTCGGATACATTAACCCTTGATAATTATGTAGTTAAGCAGCGGGAATCTTATATTGCAATAGCGGATAAGATGGGACAAACCATTTGGATATTTAATGATAAGGGGAAGCAAGGACAAATACTTTGTGAAAATCCAATCATCTATTTTTCCGTTAATAAAGATGGTAATGTAGCAGTCATAGAAAGTCTAGATGAATCCCATATGATAGGGGCATACAATAAAAATGGAGAGTCATTTTCAAAAAGAATAACTTATGCAAAAGATGCGGTTTATCCAACCACAGTAGAGCTTTCACCGGATAATGAAGTGCTTGTGGCGAGTTATGTTAATGTGGACACACCAACAATAACTTCTACATTGGTTGCAATGAACACACAAAAACCTCACGAACAAAAATTAGATGATATTTTATATGGCATAGAGCAGAAGGACAACTTGATTTATGAAATAGAGTTCATTAAAGATAATGAGTGGGTAAGTGTAGGCGATAAAATGACGACATGGTATACGCTAGAAGGCAGTGAAATAAGCAGAAAAACTGAACTATTTTGTTTGTTAAACCCTTATTTGGTTAAGAGCAGTAACTACGGAGAAGGCTTTTTACCTGTGGTCTCTGCAATGAGCATTAATCAAAATACGTTACATAGAAAAAGCAGCTTAAATTTTTATAATGCAAAAGGTGAGGCTTTTTTTAATGAAGAATTAAATGAAGAACCCACTTATTTTTATGCAGATGATAAGGGGGTTATCCTTGGTAGCAACAATCATTTTAAGGGGTATAATAAAATAGGAACTAAGTTGTTTGAGTACAACTCCAATAGAGATGTCAGCAAGCTATTTTATCTCAGAGATAAAAAGAAGGCCTTAGCTGTAACAAAGGATAAAGTTATCTTACTCAATACAAAAAAAGAGGAGAAATAGATATGATTGATTTAGTAATTATTAGTTTCGTTTTATTTTTCGGTATCATTGGTTATTATAAAGGGTTTATTAAAACGGTGATGACATTACTGGCTTCTATAGCAGCTCTTGTTCTATCCTTTTTAGTTTATCCTGTAGTAAATGGCTTTTTAAAGATGACACCACTGTATACCTATATCAATCAATGGATTGAGAAGAGAATAGCTCATATTGAGTTTGGAAAAGGCATTCAGACCCAGGGAAGTGTTATATCTGAGAATATAACTTGGATTCCTAAAATACTTAGTGAGCAGATTATAAAAAATAATAATGCAGAAGTCTATAAACTGCTGGAGGCAGCGGATGTAAAAGAATACGTCAGTATTTATTTAACGAATATGATTATAGGGATAGCTGCAATTTTGATAACGTGGCTTATTTTAAAGCTTTTAATAACTTTCTTTTTGGCAACGACCCATTCGATTGTATCCCATACACCCGTATTATCAAGTATTAATAAGTTAGGTGGAATGTTAGCGGGGGCAGCTAAAGGCATATTAGCTATTTGGATTATTTGTTTGTTAGTGCCTGTATTGATCAATTATGATTTTTTTGCACAGATTAATGAGGCTGTCAACAAGAGCTATCTAGCGAGCTGGTTATATGAAAACAATATGATACTCATAGTATTTGAGTATGTTTTTAACATTTAAAAAATCTGTAAAATAGAGGTGTCATAAAAAATAAAAAAAACTTCTAAAAAATAATGAAAAGTGGTTGACAAGAGTTAAGTCCCATGATATTATTAAATACGTCG